>CALMAD010000084.1 GCA_937859105.1 uncultured Propionibacteriaceae bacterium | reverse complement strand
ACCTGCGTGAGGGGCGGCCCTCGTTTGTTGTCGGACGCCCGACGTGGCCGACGCCCGTCGGCGGCTAGAGAGCCGATACCTCGAAACGGTCCGACGGGTTGACCAGCATCTCCTGCGCGGGCACGAGCGCGAGCTCGCGGCGTCCCAGCTCCTTGGTGACGCGCAGCACGGAGTAGACGACGCCGGCGGTCTCGCCGAGGGCGTCCGGAACCGAGCCGCCGGAGAGATACCGCGCCAGGAACGTCGCCGCCGTCAGGTCGCCCGATCCGGTGTAGACGTAGTCGAGCAGCGGGGTCGTGACGCGCCAGGCCCCATCCTCGCTGACGGCGATCATCGAGATGTGGTCGGCGGGCTCGTCCGCCACGACGGCGCTGGTCACGAGCACGATGCGGGGGCCGGCGGCGCGCAGCCGGTGGGCGGCGGCGACGATCTCGTCCAGCGTGGACGTCTCGCTGCCGGTCAGGTAGTTCAGCTCGTAGTGGTTCGGCGTCATGATGTCCGCCGCGGCGACCACCTCGTCGCGCATGAACTCCGGGATGCCGGGGCGCACGTACATGCCGCGCCCGACGTCGCCCATCACCGGATCGCAGCAGTAGATCGCCTCGGGGTTGCGCTGCTTGACGAGCGCCACAGCCTTCAGGATCTCCGCGCCCATCGTCGGCGCGCCCTGGTAGCCGGAGAGGACGGCGTCCACCTCCGGCAGGACGCCGAGCTCGTCGATGCCTGCGATGACCGACGCGACGTCGTCGGTGGTGAGGAGGGGGCCCTTCCAGCTCGGGTAGGACGTGTTGTTGGAGAAGTGGACCGTGAGCACGGGCCAGACCTCAAGCCCCATCCGCATGAGGGGGAACGTCGCCGCGGAGTTGCCGGCATGCCCGTACGCGACGGAGGACTGGATGGACAAGATGGTAGTCACGGGCGACCATTCTGCACCCCTTCCGGACGCCCGCCCGCACCGGTCGCTGGCTGAGTTGACCCCGCCCTGGCCCTAGGGTGGGGCCCGTGCCCAGCAACCATCCGTACGCCGACGGCTTCGCCGCGATCGCGCACCGGGGCGGCTACGGCGGCGGCGTCCCGCCTGCCCTCGAGAACACGATCGCCGCGTTCGACAACGCCCGCGACTACGGCTTTCGGTACCTGGAGACCGACGTGCACGCGACATCGGACGGGGTGTTGGTCGCCTTTCACGACGACATCCTCGATCGCGTGACCGACACCCGGGGGGCCATCGGCGCGCTGCCGTGGGCGTCCGTCCGGCGGGCGCGGATCGGCGGCAGCGAGCCGATCCCGACGCTCGGCGAGGTGCTGGAGTCGGCGTCCGGGTGCGTGGTGAACATCGACCTGAAGTCGGACGCCGCCGTCGCGCCACTGGTCGCCACCCTCGACGCCCACCGCGCCCACGCGCGGGTGTGCGTCGGGTCGTTCGACACGCGGCGGCTGCACCGCTTCCGGCTGCTGACCGGGGGCCAGGTCGCGACGTCGGTGACGACGCTGGGCGTCGCCACGCTGGCGTCCCCCGGGGTGCGGCGTGCCTGCACGCCGGACGGGGTCGCGGTGCAGGTGCCCGTCCGGACGCCGCGGGGCAACCTGCCGCTCGTGACGCGCGGCTTCGTGCGGGCGAGCCACCGGGCCGGCAAGGTCGTCCACGTGTGGACGATCAACGAGGCGTCCGAGATGGAGCGGCTCATCGATCTCGGCGTCGACGGGCTCGTGAGCGACGACCTGGCCACGCTCCGCGGCGTGCTGCGCGCGCGGGGGCTGTGGGAGGGCGGCGATGAGTGAGCGTCCGGGGGGCGCGTCCGAGGCCGGGGCGCCGCAGTCGGCGCTCGCAGTGGGGGGCGGCGTCCCGCGGCCGAAGGTGTGGGCGTGGGCGATCTGGGACTGGGGGACGCAGCCGTTCCAGACCGTGATCACCACGTTCGTGTTCACCGTGTACCTCACCGGGCCCGCGTTCGGGTCGACGAACTTCACCTCGCAGGCCCTGTCGCACGCGATGACGATCGCAGGCATCCTCGTCGCGCTGCTCGCGCCGGTGCTCGGGCAGAACTCCGACCGCACCGGGCGGACGGTCACCCACCTGCGCTTCCTCACGTACGCCCTCGTCGCCGTGTCGGCGGCGCTGTTCTTCGTGCATCCGCGTCCGGGTGACCTGTGGCTCGGGCTGGCGCTCGTGGGTCTCGGGTCGATCATCGCCGAGGTCGCGAACGTGAACTACTACGCGCTCATCGACGAGGTCGCGACGCCGGAGAACGTCGGCCGGGTCTCCGGGTTCGGCTGGGGCATGGGCTATCTCGGCGGCATCGTGGTGCTGCTCGCGCTCTATGTCGGGTTCATCCAGCCCGAGGTCGGTCTGTTCGGGGTGACGGGGGCCGACGGGCTGGACATCCGGGTGTCGATGGTCGGCTGCGCGGTCTGGACGATCCTGTTCACCATCCCCACCTTCCGGGCACTGCGCGACCGGCCGCGCCCGTCGGCGCCGCGGGCGGGCGTCCTGGAGTCGTACCGGCTGCTCGGGCGCTCGATCGCCCGGCTGTGGCGCGAGCAGCCGAACACGCTCTACTTCCTGGGGGCGTCGGCGCTGTTTCGCGATGGGCTGGCCGGCGTGTTCACGTTCGGCGCGGTGATCGCCGCCGGGACGTTCGGCTTCTCCAGCGGGCAGGTGATCGTCTTCGGGGCCGCGGCGAACGTGATCGCCGGCCTGTCGACGATCGCGTTCGGCGTCCTGGACGACCGGATCGGGCCCAAGCGCGTCATCATGATCTCGCTCGCCGCCCTCGTCGGGCTGTGCGTCGCGCTGTTCGTGTTGCACGACGGCGGCCCGGCGGTGTTCTGGCCGCTGGGGCTCGCCCTGACGCTGTTCGTGGGGCCGGCGCAGTCGGCGTCCCGGTCGTTCTTGGCGCGGCTGATCCCCGAGGGGAAGTCGGGCGAGGTGTTCGGGTTGTACGCCACCACCGGACGGGTGGCGTCGGCGCTCTCCCCCGCTGCCTTCGGACTAGCAATTTCGCTCGGCGCGCAGGTCACGGGTCGTGAGAACACGCAGTACTGGGGCATCCTGGGGATCGTCGCGGTGCTGTTCGCGGGCCTGGTCGTCGTGGCGGGGGTGAAGGACGCCCCCCGCGCGGCAGGGGCGGAACAACAGCCCGCCTGAGCGCGTTGCACCTGAGAACGAAGGAGGGATGACCATGGCAGACAAGTCTCTCAAGGGGCATGGCCTGGGCTCGAAAAGCCTCGCCGACTCCCAGGGCGTCGAGCTGGCCGCTCGGCAGGAGATCTCGTTCGACTGCCCGAACGGCCACCACTTCACGTTGACGTTCGCGATGGAGGCCGAACTGCCCACCGAGTGGGAGTGTCCGAGGTGTGGGCAGCCGAGCCGGCGGTCCGACGGCGTGGAGCCCGAGGTCAAGGAGACCAAGGCGCCCCGCACGCACTGGGACATGCTGCGCGAGCGCCGCTCGATCCCCGAGCTGGAAGACATCCTCGCCGAGCGCCTGGAGCAGATCCGTAAGACGCAGTAGCCCCCCGTGTGCGTTTCTACCTGACGTTGCCCACCCTCT
>CALMAD010000083.1 GCA_937859105.1 uncultured Propionibacteriaceae bacterium | reverse complement strand
AAAGTCGGTTTTCGTCGTCGAGGTCCACAACGCCGTCGATCGACAGATTTCCCTCGGGCATGACGCCGTTTCTCGCCCGTATCCCACCTTGACCTCGGTCGATGAGATGGTGACCGTACCCGCGGCCCCGCGGGTGCACCGACGGAGGTCCCCATGGAAACCGCCCCCATCACTGCCTGGACACTGCAGTCCGAGATCCCGATCCCCGGCGACGTCGGGCCGCTGCTCGTCCCGGGCGAGCAGCCCGTCGCGGCGTACAGCACGTTTCGCGACAGCGCGGTCTTCACCACGAAGCGGCTCATCATCCGCGACGCCCAGGGCCTCACCGGCAAGAAGGTCGAGATCTACTCGCTGCCGTATTCATCGATCAACATGTGGTCGTCAGAGAACGCAGGCACCCTCGACTGGAACGCCGAACTCGAACTCTGGACCCGTGCCGGCAAGATCAAGGTCAACCTGGGCCGCGGCATCGACGTCCGTCGGCTCGATAGCCTGATTGCCCACGCCGTGCTCGGCGGCCTCGCGCTGCCGGCGTCCTGACGTCCCGCCCCTCATGGGGACCCACGGAGGTCACCCAGCAACCACGCTGAGAATCCCTCGCGGTAGACGGCGAGTGTTCGAACCGCATCAGGGCCGCAGCGAGGGGGCCGCCAACAGGCCCGCCGTCACGTTCGATGGGGAGACCCCGGTGTTACCGTGCGCCCATGACCGCCGGACCGCCTTCTCACAACGCCTCTGAGCCGCAGCCTTCCTCCCCGAGCGACTCGACCCCGACCACGTCCTCTCCGCACGCCTACAGCCACGGCCACCACGCGAGCGTGCTGGCGTCGCACGGCGTCCGGACGGCCGAGGACTCGTGCGCGTACTTCCTCGACCGGCTGCGCCCCGGCGATCGCGTGCTCGACATCGGCTGCGGACCCGGCTCGATCACGCTCGACCTCGCGCGTCGGGTGGGGCCGGAGGGGTCCGTGGTCGGCATCGACGCTGCAGCCCCCGCGGTGGACGCCGCCCGCGCCGCCGCTCGCGAGCGCGGCGACGTCCGGACGCGGTTCGAGGTCGCGGACGCCCATGATCCGTCCGTGGAACTGGACGCGTTCGACGTCGTCCACGCGCACCAGGTGCTGCAGCACGTCACCGACCCCGTCGGTCTGCTGCGCCGGATGGCCGCCCTCTGCCGGCCCGGCGGCCTCGTCGTCGCCCGGGACGCCGACTACGGCGCGATGACCTGGTACCCGCCGGCCCCCGGCCTGGACGCCTGGCGCTCCGCCTACAGCGCCGCCGCCCGGACGCTCGGCCACCAGCCCGACGCCGGACGCCGCCTCCGCCAGTGGGCGAACGCCGCCGGCCTGTCGGTCGTCTGGGCGGGCTCGTCCACCTGGACCTACGCCACCGAGGCCGCCACCGACTGGTGGGGCCGCACCCAGGCGCGCCGCGTCCGGGAGTCGCAGTTCGCGCAAGAGGCGTCCCGCGTCGGGTGCTCGGCCGAGGAGATCGAGGCGATGGCGGCAGGCTGGGAGGACTGGGCCGCCGACCCGGACGCCTGGTTCGCGATGGTGCACGGCGAGATTATCGCCACGCGCGCCTGAGACCGCCCGCTCGGGCGGTTGTCGCCTCTGGGATGCCCGCGCAGGATGGGGGGATGGCTCACGACACGACCGCACGCCGTCGCCTGCTCATCACCGGCGCCACCGGCAACCTCGGCCGGCTGCTCGAGGAGCGGCTCGCCGGCGACTACGACCTCGTCACGCAGGGCCGGACGCCCAAGACGCCCCAGCAGGAGGAGACGCTCAACCGGGCCGACCTCGACGACTACTCCGACGTCCCGCCGCTGATGGCGGGGGTGGACACGGTCGTCCACCTGGCGGGGGCGGCCTCCCCCGAGTCGGACTGGGACAGCGTTCTGCAGGCCAACATCGTCGGGCTGCGCAATGTGCTGGAGGCGGCGCGGGAGGCGGGCGTCCGCAGGGTCGTGTTCGCGTCGTCCAACCACGCGATGGGCATGTACGACCGGGACGGCCAGTGGCCCGTCTACCCGGACGCCCCACCCCGGCCCGACTCGCTGTACGGCGTGTCCAAGGTGTTCGGCGAGGCGCTCGGCCGGTTCTACCACGACGAGTTCGGCCTCGACTTCATCGCGCTGCGCATCGGTTGGTACGCGGAGGATCCGTTCGAGTCGGACGTCGACCTCCTCCACGCGATGTGGCTGTCGGGGGACGACGCCGAGCAGGTCGTCCGGCGGGCGATCGAGGCGTCGATCACGTTCGGGCTGTATTACGCGATCTCCGACAACCCGAACCGTCGTTGGGACATCACGAACACCATGCTCGAGCTCGGCTACCGCCCGAAGGACCGCTGGACCGACCGCGCGAGCGAGCCCGAGAACGTCGTGGAGGGCGGCGTCCCCGCGCCGGACGATTGGGCGGCGGGGTCCTGATCGCGAGGACGCCCGCCCGCGTGGCGCGGCCGGCGCCGGAGTTTGTGGCCGAACGCACAGAATCCCGGCCCAGGGGGCCGGGATTCTCGCGGCGGAGGATACGAGATTCGAACTCGCAGACTCGCAACTTCCAACTGCTTGTCAGTGGGTGCATTTGACTGTTGACTAGGCATTGCTGCGCTTCACCGGTCGTTCTGCGTGGACACGCGTAGGCATGGCAAGCGAATCTCGGGGCACACTCGGGGCACGAATCGTGCTTCAATCTGATACGAGATGCGGCGGCAGAGGAAGCGAGAGGGGGCTGAGCCATGGCGGAGAGTCGACGACCGTGGGGCAAAGTTCGTCAGCTTCCCTCCGGGCGTTACCAGGCGTCCTACATCCTCGGCAGCGTTCGCGGCGGTGATCCGGGCACCCGGTACACCGCGCTCCAGACGTTTGATGCGAAGGGGGACGCCTGGGGGTGGCTCGACCGGGAACATCGGCTGATCGATCGCGGCGACTGGACTCCGCCGATAGACCGATTCCGCGAAGCCGAGGAGGAGCGCCAGCGCAAGGAAGCCGTCAGGCAGGCAGCGGCGGCGGTGCCCACCATCGGCGCCTACGGCTCGCAGTACTTGGAGCGCAGTGAACTCGCTGCCACGTCGCGGGACCGCTACCGACAGCTCCTGAAGTTCTACATCCTTGCCGAGCCGGCGACGATCACACGACGGGGGATGATCAAGGGCAAGCCCGTCGCGAAGCACGGCCTCGGCGATGTGCGCGTCACCGAGTTGACCCGCGCCGATGTACGCCTGTGGTGGCAGGGTCTCCCGGTCAGCACGCGCGAGTCGTCGTGCCGGCAGGCGTACGACCTGCTGCGAGCGATCATGAACGCGGCCGTCGAGGCTGAACTCATCGAGGTGAACCCCGTCCAGGTCAAGGCGGCCACCCAAGCCCAGGCCTCGCGGGAACGTGATCTGGATCCTCTCCCGATCGACGTGTTGTACGCCGTCGCGGAGCAGATGCCCGAACCGTGGCGCCTAGGCGTCCTGCTGGGTGGCGTGCTCGGTCTCCGCTCGGGCGAGGTCCGGGGCCTGCAGCGGCGCGACTTCAGCCTCAACGGCGAGGTACCCACGGTGAAGGTTCATCAGTCGGTGAAGGAAGCGGAAGGCAAGGTGGAGATCGGACCGCTGAAGACCGCCCGCAAGGGCATCGCCTTCCGCACGCTTCCGATCCCGGCTGCTCTCGTGGGTGATGTGAGGACGCATCTGCGCGAGCACACCCAACTGGGCCGGACGGGGTTGCTCTTCTGGCGCACCAGGGACGGCGGGCCCGTGAAGTCCGCGGACTGGCTAAGGGCGTTCAAGAAGGCATGCAAGACCGTCGCCGATCACCTGGAGGAGGACGCTGCTCGTCGTCTCGAGCAGTCAGGGGAGCAAGAGAGCGAGGAGTCGCAGCGCATCCGAGAACTGCTGACCGGCGAAGGCGGCTACCTCTTCCACGGGACCCGCGTGACTGGCCTCACCTGGGCCTACCGGCTGTCCGGAGGCAACCTCCGGGCCGTCCAAGCGATCGCCGGCCACACCTCGCCGAAGATGGCGCTGCGCTACCAGCGCGCCGAGATGGACTACCTCGCCGCAGTGGCGGGCAACGTCTCGTCGATGATCGAGGCCAACGCGCGCAGGTGATGGCAGTTCGCACCATTGGGCCGAGGTCAAGATCGGTCCAACTGGGTGGACCTGGCAGCGGATACCTCGAACATGCGGCGGGTCTCGCAGGCAAACCACTCGAGCGTGAGCTTTGGCGATCATCGAGCGGCCCATCTGAGGGCCCGCGACCGCTCCTGATTCACAACCCCGCATGTCCTTAGCCTCGTCCCGCGATCGCGTCCCTGCGGGTGGTGGGCTTTCCGGGGTGATTGCCTCGGTGCCTACA
>CALMAD010000082.1 GCA_937859105.1 uncultured Propionibacteriaceae bacterium | reverse complement strand
TCGTCGAGGGTCAGGTGGACGACGTCGGTGCGCTCGCCCAGGACGCCGGCGGCGACGAGGTCGTCCCCGGAGGCGAGCAGCGCCTCCCGGACGGCCCCGAGCCCCCGCACGAGCGCGAACTTCGGGGTCTCGCGCGCGCCGATCAGGCGCCGGAGGCGTCCGGCGAGGAAGCGGAGCTGGGCGGCGTCCCGGCGTCCGAGCGAGGACGCGAGCGTCTCGATCGCGCGCCCGGCGGCGGCCTCGCCGCGCGCGAAGAAGACGTCGGGGGCGCGCGACGGGTCGTCGAGGGCGTTGTAGGAGGCGAGGGTGGCGAAGACGGCGTCCGGCTGCTCGCGCCAGCGCGGGGTGCCCAGATCGATCTCCGCGACGCCGCGCATGCCGTAGTCGGCGAGGAATCCGGCGACGGCGCCCTGGGCGACCGGCGGCAGCGTCCCGGCGCGGAACCGGGCGGCGAGCTGGGCGGGTTCGGCTCCGGCGAGGGCGTCGCGCGCGTCCGGGTCGCGGCGGATGGTCTGGGCGGCGCGCCACAGGTCGAGGTCCATCGTCGTCGTCACGTTGCCCGGGACGGCGCGCAGGATGGTGAGGGTCAGGGCGGAGGCGTCCGGGAGGGGGGAGCGCGCGGCCAGCGCCTGGAGCCGGCGCAGCATCGCGAGCGCGGGCACGATCACGGGTCCGAACCGCGGCAGCAACATCGGGAACGCCGACCGGACGAACTCGCGCGCGGCCGCCACGCGGGCCAGCAGGCGGGCGTCGGGGTCGTCCGGGCGGGCGGCGGCGTCCAGGCGGGTGTCGAGGCCGTCGAGGTAGGCGGTGACGGCGGCGTCCAGGTTCGCGCGGGTCAGCTCGGGGCGAGCCAGGCTCACCGGCACGCGCGGCAGGACGCGGCCCGCCATCGCGGCCGCCACGCGCACGCCCGGACGCGGCAGGCGTCGGCCGGCGGGGCGGCGCTCGGTCAGCAGCGTGCCGACGATGGCCGCCGCGGTCGGCTCGACCAGGGGCAGGAAACGCGCGGCGAGCGGACGCAGGGGCCCGTCGAGCACGCGGTCCAGCCGAAGCCAGAGCCGCTCGGCCGCGGGTCGCAGGTAGGGATTGGTCGCCGCGTCGACCTCGATCCCGCCGAGCCGAGGCATGCTCGACAGCAGGCGCACGAGGATGTCCCGGCCGAGGGTCGTGATCGGCTCCAGCATGCCCTGGACGGCGCCGAAGCTCATCCAGACGGCGGTCGCGGGGCCGTCGGGGATCGGGAACAGGCTCGTGATCGGCCGGGCCTGCAGCAGCCACGCGCGGTCGCCGTCGATGGCCCACTCGATGTCTTGCGGGACGCCGTCGAGCTCGGCCACCCGCCGCCCCAGCGCGGTGAGGGCGGACGCCTCGGCCGGGCTGAGGATGCGGTCGCGCCCGGGCGCGGGGGTGCGGGAGAGCAGGCGTCCGGACGCCGTGTCGACGCGCAGGGTCTCGGGCGTGACCTGGCCCGACACGAGCTGCTCGCCGAGGCCCTCGACGGCGTCGATCGTCGTGACGGACCGCTGCCCGGTGAGCGGGTCGGCGGTGAAGAGGACGCCGGAGACGTCGGCGTCCACCATGCGCTGGACGACGACGGCCAGGCTCAGCGTCCCGCCGACGTCGTTGCGGGCCCGGTAGGCGATGGCCCGTTCGGTCCACAGGCTGGCCCAGGCGTCCACGATGCGCGCGACGACGTCGTCGAGGCCGCGGACCTCGAGGTAGGTGTCCTGCTGGCCGGCGAACGAGAGGTCGGGGAGGTCCTCCGCGGTCGCCGACGACCGGACCGCGACGGCGTGGCCGTCCAGGTTCAGCCGCTCCAGAACGCCGGCCAACCGCGCCCGCTGGGCGTCGGTGGGCGGCTGGGCGCGGAAGGCGGATCGGATGCGCGCGGAGGCGTCCTCGGGGGTGATCTCGCCAGCCGCGTGGGCGGCGACGGCGGCGTCCAGCGTCTCCCGGACGCCTTGATGGTCGGCGACGAACGCGTCGTACTCCGCCGTCGGGACGATCACGAACGGCGGCACCGGCAGCTCCGCGTCGGCGAGCCGGACGAGGTTCGCACCCTTCCCGCCCAGCGTGGCGAGCCCCCACGGATCGTCCTCGGCGAGGCTGCGAGCGATGCTGTCGGCCATGAAAACTCCGATCTCGACAAGGGGCTTCGTCACCCACCGCCCCATCCTGCCACTCCCGTCCGTGCCCGCTCTGGGTTACCGTGGAGGGCAACCATCGGGACGCTGCGACGCCGTCGTCCCCGCCCGGGCATGGTCGTCCGGGCCGGGAGCGCTCCGCGTCGGCCGCGTCCCCCGGACGATCCAATGAAGGAGCACGCATGTCCGAGAAGCACGAACTGTCGAGGGACCACTTCGGGTTGTACATCGGCGGCGAATGGCGGGAGGCGTCCGGCGGCCAGACGCTCGACGCCGAGAATCCGGCGACGGGCGATCCGCTCGCGCAGATCGCCGACGCGACGAAGGAGGATGTGGACGCCGCCGCCGCGGTCGCCCGCGCCGCGTTCGCCGGCTGGGCCAAGAAGCCGGTCGCCGAGCGCTCGCAGGCGATGCTCGACATCGCCGACCTCATCGAGGAGAACCTGCAGTACCTCGCCACGGTCGAGTCGCTCGACAACGGCAAACCGATCCGGGAGACGAGCGCGGCGGACGTCCCGCTGGCCGTCGACCACTTCCGCTACTTCGCGGGCTGCATGCGGGCCGACGAGGGCGCGGCGACGATGCTCGACCCGAACACGCTGAACATCATCCTGCGCGAGCCGCTGGGCGTGATCGGGCAGATCGTGCCGTGGAACTTCCCGTTCCTGATGGGCGCCTGGAAGCTCGCGCCGGCGCTCGTGGCCGGCAACACGGTGGTGTTCAAGCCCTCCAGCGCGACGTCGCTGTCGATCCTGGAGTTGGCGCGGCTGATCGACGAGGCCGGCATCCTGCCGAAGGGCGTGCTCAACGTGGTCACCGGCTCGGGCAGCCGCGCCGGCGACTACCTGCAGAAGGCCGACGTCGACAAGCTCGCGTTCACCGGCTCGACCGAGGTCGGCCGACAGATCGCGCTGGCGGCGGCCGAGAAGATCATCCCGGCCACGCTGGAGCTCGGCGGCAAGAGCGCGAACGTGTTCTTCGACGACGCCGACCCCGAGGTCGCGGTGAACGGCGTCCAGATGGGCATCCTGTTCAACCAGGGTCAGGTGTGTTCGGCGGGCTCGCGCATCTTCATCCAGCAGAAGGTGCTCGACGACTTCATGAACCGCCTGACCGAGTCGTTCGCCGCCGTGAAGATGGGCGACCCGCTCGACCCGGCCACCGAGATGGGCGCGCAGATCAACGTGTCGCAGTTGGAGAAGATCGTCGGCTACGTCGACGTCGGCCGCGAGGAGGGCGCCCGTATCGCCGTCGGCGGCAAGCGGGCCACCGAGGGTGCGCTGGCGAAGGGCGCGTTCATGGAGCCCACGCTGATGGTCGGCACGAACGACATGCGCGTCGCGCAGGAGGAGATCTTCGGGCCGGTGGGCGTCGTGATCCCGTTCAAGGACGAGGACGAGGTCGTCGAGATGGCCAACAACTCGCCCTACGGGCTGGGCGGCGGCGTCTTCAGCCGGAGCCTCGAGCGCGCGATTCGCGTCGCCACCCGCGTCCGGACCGGGCGCATCTGGGTCAACCAGTACAACGCCTTCCCGGCGGGGGCGCCGTTCGGCGGCTACAAGGAATCCGGCATCGGACGCGAAACCCACAAGATGATCCTGGACGCCTACCAGCAGACCAAGAACATTCTCGTGAACCTCTCCGGGTCGCCCGCGGGGTTGCCGTTCGCGAAGTGACGTGACGACCCCGGGGCGCGTGGCCGCCGCGTGCCCTGGGGTGGTCTCTCGGCGCCGTGGGCGTCCTCTTCCACCCCGTGGTGCATTTCTCCCGGTGGTGCGTTTCTACCTGACGTTCTCCACACTCTGAGGTGGACAACGTCACACGGCCCCGGACGCGCGTGACGGGCCCAGCGGCCCCCGCCTCGGAGCAACGCTGCCGCTGGCTCGGTGGGTCGAGGTCACCGTGGGTGACCGGATCACGACCGTCTCGAGGAGGCCCCGTCTCGAGACAGCCGCAAGGGTGCGGCCGCGCGCGAACGGGGGTGATGTCGTTCAGGCACGCCCCAGTGAGAACGGCGTCATCGTGGATCCGGCGCGCACCGGTTCGCACCCCGGCCACGGTCTGCCCCGCCTCGCCCCCCGTCGGCTGCACGAGTTGCAGCATGGGCGGGCTCATCACACCCAGATCCCCGAGTGGGGTGGATGCCGTCGCGCTGTCAAGGGCCATTGGTTTCTGCCCGGGGGCGGTCATGAAACCTGCCCGCTGGCGGCCACGAGAACTGCCCGGTGGTGGCCATGGGATCTGCCCATTGGGCGGTGGCCACCACAGGGTCGAGGTTCGTGGTTAGAACAAGGGACTCACCCCCGTGCCGGCGAGGGCTTGGGTGAGGCGGACGCTGTCGCCGCTGGTTTGGCAGACGTGGGCGTGGTGCAGGAGCCGGTCGACGGTGGCGGTGGCCAGGGTCTTGGGCATGAGCTCATCGAACCCGGCGGGGTGCAGGTTCGAGCTGATCGCGATGGAGCGTTTCTCGTAGGCGGCATCGACGAGTCGGTACAGCCCTTCGGCGGCGTCGTGGGAAACCGGCAGGAGTCCGATGTCGTCGACCACGATGACGTCGGCGCGCAGGATCCGGCTGATGGCCTTGCTGACGGTGTCGTCGGCGCGGTGCCGGCGCAGCAGCAGGCCGAGGTCCTCCAGGGTGAACCAGGCCACCCGGAGGCCTTCCGCGACGGCCTGTTGGCCGAGGGCTTCGAGGAAGAACGTCTTCCCGGTCCCCGACGGGCCACACACGACGAGGTTCTCCTTGCGGTGCACCCATTCCAGGGTGCGGAGCGCTTGTTGGGTGGGTTGCGGGATCGAGGAGGCCGCTTCTTGCCAGGCGTCGAACGTCTTCCCGGTGGGGAACCCTGCCTGGGTGCGGCGGGTCTGCAGGGCGGAGCGTTCCCGGCCGGTGACCTCCTCCATCAGGAGGGCCTTGATGACTTCGGCGGGGTCCCAGCGTTGGGCCTTGGCGGTGGCCAGGATGTCGGGGGCAGCAGTGCGCATGTAGGGGAACCGCATCCGGCGCATCAAGGCTTCCAGATCTGGTGGTAGCGGCGGCGCGACGGGTAGACCAGCCGCGGGTGTGGCCCGTGTGGTCACGATGACACCCCATCAGGCTGGCCGTAGCCGGCCCAGCTCTGGGTGCCCTGGGTCAGGCTGCGGTCCTCGCCGGCCTGCTGGCGTTCGGGGTGCGGCCGACTGCGGTGGTGGTCGAGGATGCTGGCCAGGTCGGCCTCGGCGAACCGGCCATGCACGGCAGCGTGGCCGAGCGCCCAGTCGACATCGGCCGGGGTGAACAGCTTGGCCAACTCGACCGCGGCGGCCATCTTGACCCGCATCTTGGTGGTACCGGCGGCGGCTGCTTCGGTGAGCCACAGGCGGGCTCCCTCACCCAGGGCGAGGAAGTCGGCCTCACCGGCGTTCTTCGCTCGTGGGGTCCGGT
>CALMAD010000081.1 GCA_937859105.1 uncultured Propionibacteriaceae bacterium | reverse complement strand
TCTGGATCGTCGCCCCGGTGATGATTTTGCCGTCCATCGCTCCGACGAGCACCGAGTCGAATTCGGCGAATCCGGCCTTCAGTTTGTTCCCGAAAGCCGCGTCGAAGAAGATCTCCCGCCCGGTGATCGAGTTCTCGACAACCAACGACCCATCGACCGCGGGGACAAGGGTCGGGTTCGTGACCCAGATCGTCGCGCCGGTCTCGTTACCGCACAGGCGCTGCAGGTAGACGCGCATCCGCACGGCCCCGGCGGGGACCGTCCCCAGCGCCTCCGAGTACCGCAACTCACCCAAGCTTGAGACGACCGGCGACACGGGGGTCCCGTTCGCCGACCCGGCCCACGTGGAGCCGTCCGCGGCCAAGAACACCAGGATCACGCGCACGAACCTGTGCTCCGCGGCCGCGTTCCACACGCCGCGCATACCGAACCCGACCCGCACCCTGAAGGACTCGCCGGGTTGCACGTCCCAGGACTCGACGTCCCCGCGCCGCGACGGCGCCTCGGGCCGTAGCTGAGCGAACGTTCCCCAGGTGCCGGCGACGTTCGTCCCACCGACCGCTTTGATTGCCCACCCGTAGTAGGGCTCGTTCGATGCGGAGATCGATGCGCCGTTGATACCGACGTGCGGGGCCACCGCGAGGGCCGGGTTCCACGGGATCATGTTGCTCGTGGAGGCGACGATCATGCGGTCGGCGGTCAGGGAGCCGTAGTAGCCGGCGTCGGCGATGACCTTGTCGGCCACGGCCTGCGACATGCGGGCCGACCCTGCGACAGTGAGCTTGTTGACGTCGAGACTCGCGATGGTCTGATCGGAGATCAGTTCGCGGCGCCAGGCGGTGCCGGACCATTCCCACTGCCCGATCACATTCCTCGCGGTGACGTTGTCCCACTGCCACCAGATGTCGCCGGCCACGAGCGGTAGGCCGGTGGTCGGGTGAGTGCTGCCCGACGGCGCGCTCGTGGACGTGATCCGGGCGTTGCGGCCGTTCGCCGACGTGAGCGCCTGGGTGGCTTTCCCGTCCGCCGTCCCGGCAGCAGCAGCCGCCGCGTCGGCTTTCGCGTCCGCCGCGGCTGCGGCGTTGTTCGCTGCCGTGGCCGTCGTGCTCGCCGCCGACGCCAACCCATGAGCAGCCGCGGCACCCGCGATACCCTGCGCGGCGTCGGCCTTCGCCTGCGTCGTGGCGGTGTCCATCCCGGCCAGGCGCTCGCCCAGGCCGGTGTCGTCGAGGACCGACGACACCGTGACCGACGCCCATCCGGTGAACGTGGAGGCGTTGCCGGTGCGGTCGACGGCCGAGAGCCTGGCGCGGGCCGTCGTGCCGGGCTTCAGCTGCGCGATGTCGAGCGCTCCGCGGCCGGTGAGCCTGTCGACGCCCGCGACGGCGAGACCGGTGAGGACGGACACCCCGTCCCACTCGACCACCACGTGGGAGAAGTCGGCGGGCTGCGCCGCGGCAGCGTTGGTCGTCCCGTCCCAGGTGATCGTCACCACGCCACGCGCCGCCGACAGCGTCGGCAGTGATGGCACCGGCGGCGGCGTCGTGTCATGCAACGTGGTGACCGAGACCGCATCCGACCAAACCCCGGGCGACGTCGAGTACTGGCCGCGGGCCCGAACCTTCACCTGATAGGCGGCCTTCACGGGCAGGTCCGTGATGTCCGCCGGCCGATCGGTGAACGGCAGGATGACCCACGTGCCCGAACTACCGGGCCGGTAGCCGACCTCGTAGCGTTCGATGACCATCAGGCCGCCGCCGTGCTCCGGAGCGGCTTGATTCACTGCCGTCCAGTCGATCAGGATCCCGGCCCGGGCGCCACCGGTCGCCGTGATGTAGCTGTAGCTCGAGGCGGTGACGCCGGTGGTCTTCGCCGGCGTGCGGCGATCCTGACCCGGCGAGCCGATCGTCGACCCCGTACCGGTCGCGCCCTTCGACTCACCCGTGCGTTCCCGCTTCAGGCGGCGCAGCTCGGCGTTCAGCAGCCGGTCGTTCAGGATCAGCGTCTGGACCAGGCCGTCGGCGCCGAACCGCCACTGCAAGCCCGCGATGCGGAGCTGCTCGAGGACGTCGTGGCCCGGGGCTGTGACCCAGTCCCCGACCTTCACGTGATGCCCGATGACCAGGTCCGTGGACTCGATCAGGTCGTGGGTGTAGGACGACCGCTCGCGGGCGGCGTCGGCGAGGACGCGCTGGTTCCGGGCGGTCGCAGCGCCGACGGTGGTAATCTTGTCGTCGGCGGCGAACCCTTCCCACCGGCCCCATGGCGTCGGGGCCGACGGCTCCGTCGTGGTGTGCACGATGCCTTCGCCGCCGTGGAGGGTGTGGACGGAGATCAGTTCCTCGATCGCGTCCTCGGCGGGGGCTTCGACGACGTGGGTGCCGACGCGGAGGATCACCGAGCTGGTGCGGTCCGTGCCGCCGCGCGTGGCGGCCATACACAGCGTGCGGCCCTCCCACCAATGATCGATGTCGGCTTGGACAGCGAGCCGGTCGAGGATCGCGTCGAGGGCCTCCCCACGTGACACCCACAGCTCCACAGACCCGGACCAGGCGGCGCCCTTCGAGCTGGTCGTGTTGGTGAAGGTGCGCGCGATGGCCGGGCCGCCGCGGGCCTGGTACTCGGCCAGCAGGGTGTTGATGATCGCACCCGGCGTGCCCGTGAGGAGGCGCTGGCCCTCGTTCTCACCCGGACCCGCGTACATCGACTCCGACGGCGCCAGGTGCAGGACCCTGGTGGTGATCCAGCCATACCCGACAGCGGTGTAGTCGAGCACGCCGGCGGGATCGGCCTGATCCCGCCCACGGCGCAGCGCGATGAAGCGGGCGCCTTCGGGCTCGATCCAGGCGGCGCCGGTCCAGACCTCGACGGCGAGCTCGAGGCCGGCGTCGAGACGCCGACCCGTCAGCACCTCAGCACCCGCCGCGCTCGAGGCGTAGGACAGGGTGAGCCCGCCGAACTCGCCGACAGGGGTGGAGGCCGCCCACTCCAGGGGTTCGGGCAGGATCCCGAGCCTCGCCCCGTTCGGGGCGTAAGCGACGAGCCGTGCGGTCATAGCCATGCTCTCCTTGCTCTGACGGTGACCGCGTGCGATGCGGTCACGGGTAGGTGCCGGGCGCCCGCGCTGGGCAGGATCGGCCACAGCTGCAGCGGCCCCG
Organism: uncultured Propionibacteriaceae bacterium; assembly: GCA_937859105.1. GTDB lineage: Bacteria > Actinomycetota > Actinomycetes > Propionibacteriales > Propionibacteriaceae > Propioniciclava. Next base: position 5,254 of record CALMAD010000081.1, on the reverse strand, counting down.
GCCCCGGATGATCAACCAGCGCGGTGCGATTGGTGCCGGTCGGGGTCCAGGCCGTCGACGTCGTGGTCGACCACGCCCTCAGATCGGGGAGGCGCAGGAACACGTACTCCCCGCTGGGCGGGGCGTAGTTGATGCTCACGCCGGTGCCCGTGATGGTGTCGGTCAGCGACTTCAGGGTCGCTCCGGAGGAGCCGGGGCCCCAGCGCAGGACCGCATCTGTGATCGGCCCCGACCCCGCCAACGCCGTGACGTTCGAGCTGCCGGCAGCAACCGCCACATCACTGGTGGACTGGTCCCGCCAGAACACCCCCGGCAGTGCGAGGACGACCGTCACGCCGGCGAACACGCCCTCCCGGAACACCTCGTCGTAGGCGATCGACACCAACCTGGCCGGGGCCTCCTCGACGCGGCCTTCGGCGGTGCGGCGCACCGTCAACGACGGCGACGCCAACAACGCCGACAGGTCCGCGACCAGCAGATCCAGGTTCTCCCCGCCGGTGATCGTGTTCGGAACCAGCACGATGGACAGCTGGGGTTCGTCGAAGACGACCGGGCCGACCGGCATCACACCGTGCCGGCCCGGGATCGTCACAAGGTTCGACCGGACCGTGACAGGAGGCCGGAAAAACGTGCCGGCGGCCACGAGCCACCGAGACAAGGCCCTGCCATTCAGGTGCAGCGTGTAGGTCACAGCCCCATCACCCCCGCCGTCGTCAACGCCTTGTCCACGCTCACCGACGTCTTCTCGGCGATCGGGTACTCGTTGTGGACGTTGATGTTGATCGTCTTCCCGGTCCGATCAGCGCCGGCATCGGAGTAGTCGCCGGCGAGTTCGCCGGGCTGCCACACCTTCGGGACCCGCAGCGTGACGTCACGCCAGGCCGGCACTGCGGCCTCGGCCATCCGTGCGGCCGCGGCCCGCACCCCGGGCAGGCCCTCGTCCATGCCGACGACCGCGCCACGGGGCACGAACCGGCCGACCTGGTCTCGGATCTTCCGGGCCGGGGACTTGATCCCCAGCTCCTTCTTCATCTCCTTGACCAGGGTGTCGGTCATCCGCTTGGCCGCGGCCTTGAGTTTCGCCTCATCGGCTTGCAGGCCCTTGATGAGGCCCTGCTGGGCCTGGATCCCGACCCCGTACATGCCGTCGGCGACGTAGGAGCCGGCACGCGATGACCACGCCTCGAGCTGGTTCCAGTTCGTGGTGAGGTTGTGGATCTGCCGCTTGGATCCCGACAGCAACGCGTCGGCAACCTGGGAGCCCTTCGCGCTGCCGAGTGCTGCGACCTCCTGGACCAGCCCCGGCGGGATCCCCGCGTTACCGAGCCGGCGCAGCTTGTCCGCGAAGCTCCGGACCTTCGTCAGGAGGCCGCTCACCTGGACGGCGACGCCGGCGAAGGTGAGCTTCCCGGATCCTTCGCCGGTGACCGCACCAAGGTCGAGTTCGCCCATCAGCGAGCTGCTGATGCTGTTCTTGAGGTCGTCGCGGGCCTTCGTCAGGTCGGCCAGGGTGGCCTTCGCGGCGTTCAGGGCGCCGGTGACGGCTTGCTGGGCTTTCGCGATGTCGGCCAGGGTGGCCTTCGCGACCGTGGCCGACGCGTCCGCGCGGAGCTGCCCGTTGGCCTTGAGGCCCTTCAGGAGCCGCGTGACGCCCTTGTTCAGGCCTTCCCAGCGCTTCACGCCGCCGGTGTATTTCCCGTCGTCCCAGAGGGTCTTGGTGATCTGCCCCTGGGCCTTGGCGATCTTCTTCGCCTCGGTGATCTGCCCGCGTGCGCCCTTCAGGTCCTTCTTCGCCTGCTTCATGGCGTCGTCGAGGGTGAGGGTCCCGAGGGACTTTTTCTTGTTGTCGGAGTACCAGGTCCGGATCTTCTTCTTCGCGGCCGCGCGGTCCTTCGAGTCCTTGATCTTGTCCGCGGCCGCGAGCTTCCGGTCGCGGGCCTTGGCCAGCTTCTCGTTGTCCGACACGATGGCCTTGTTGGCCTTCCGCCGCGCGGCCTGGAGGTGCTTGGCTTCGGCCTTGATCGCGGCCTCGGATGCCGTCGTGAGCGCGCTGTTGAGGTCGGTGAGGGCCTTCACCACGCCGGACTGGCCGGCGCTGAGGCTCTTCGCGATCGACTTCGTGAACGCGGACCCGAGGCTCTTGCCGGCGTAGGTGACCCAGCCCTTCCCGGCAAATGGCCCCTTCTTCGCGGGCGAGAACGGGAAGAAGTCGCGGATCGACTTCAGGCCGCTCGAGACGGCGTCACGGGCCCTGCCGAACGCCGACTTGATCCCGGAGATGAACCCATCGATCAGCGCACGCCCGGAACTCATCAGCGTGGAGCCCAGGTTCCCCAGGGCTGCGCGAGCCTTGTCCGGGAGCCCGCGTACCAGGTCCACAGCCATCGAGATCCCGAGCTGCGTGGCGGCCTTCAGCAGGCCGAACGCGGCGGTCGCCTGTGCCTTGAGCTTCGCGCCGAGCGATGCGGCGGCGGCGGCGGCCTTCCCGGGCAGGGCCTGGACGAAGCCGACGACCGCGGAGATCCCGTTGGAGACCGTCGTCTTGATCGAGGACCAGGCCGACGAGACCGTCGTCTTGACCGACGACCATGCCGAGGACCAGGCGGACTTGATGCTGGCTGTGACGTTCGCGATGGTGGACTTCACGGCGTTGATCGCCGCCGAGACCCCGGACTTGATCGCGGTCCAGGCAGAGTTGGCGGTGTTCTTGATCCAGGTCCAGGCGCCGCCCCAGCCGCCCCGGATGACGCGGAGCACGGCGTTGATGACGGCGGCCGCGCCCTTCAGCGCGACCCCGATCACCGTGGCGACGGCGGTGAAGACGCCCTTCACGACGGGCAGGAGCGCCTTGATCGCGACCGACAGCACGCCGCCGATGACCCCGGCCAGGAAGGTCAGGATCGGCACGACGACGGCCTGGATGACGCCGACCACGGCGCTGAGGGCCTCGGCCAGGGGCGGGAGGACCGTGGACGCGATCATGGTGATGATCGGCGCCAAACCTGCGACCAGCTGGGTGACCAGCGGGGCGACCGCGCCGATGACGGCGGAGACCACGGGGATCAGCGCGCCGGCGAGCTGCGCGACGAGCGGCACGATGGCGCCGACGACCTGGAGGACGACGGGCACCAGCTGAGCGATCGCCGCGACGACCGGGGGCAGGACCTGACCGACTAGCTGCACGAACACCGGGACGAGCTGCCCGATCAGCTGCCCGGCGAGCGGAATCAGCGAGGAGTACAGCTGCCCGACCAAGGGCACGATCTGGGTGAATGCGGCCCCGAGCATCGGGAGCAGGGTGCGGGCGGCGTCACCGATCACGGGCAGGAGCTGCTGCACGGCGTCCAGGAGGGTCCCGGTCAAGGTTTGGGACAGGGACACGGCTGCGGCGGCGATTGGCTTCAGTGCGGAGCCCACGGTGCGCCCCACCATGCCGAAGTTGAGACCCTTGAGGACCTCGAGGAGCGTGGTCTTGAGGATCCCGAGCGGGCCGGTGACCAGCGCCAGGAGCGGGCCGGCGGATGCGCCGAGCTTCGACAGGCCGCCGAACCCGGACAAGAAGCCGTCGAGAGCGGCCTTCGCGCCGTCGAGGATCGGGCGGAGCTTCCCAAGGGCGCCGTCGGCCAGACCGCGGAGTGCTGCGAGCTTCTCGGGCAGCTTCGTCAGCGCGGCGGCGAGCGCCTCAGCCTTCGGCTGTAGGAACTCGCCCAGCGCGGCGCCCATGGGCTTGGCGACGCCGTCACGGAAGCCCTTCAGCAGGCCGAGGCCGGCTGACATGATCGGCATCATCGCGTCGGTGACCGGCTTGATGAAGTTCGCCATCGAGGCGTTCATCGCGGACTTGATGTTGTCGCGCAGGCTGAGGAAGCTGGCGCCGGCGTTCTTCGCGGCGCCGCCGATCATGGCCTCCATCGCGGTCGCGAACTGCTCCGCGCTGATCTTCCCCTCGCTCGCGAGCTTGCGGACCTCGGCCTGAGGCTTACCCAGCGACTTCGCGAGCGCGGCCGCGGCGATCGGCATCTCGTTGAAGGTCTCGCCAGTGACTCGGCCTTCGGCAGCGACTTTCCCGATGACGCGCTGCATGTCGCCGAAGCCGCGGTTGGTGAACTGGGCAGCGTCGGCGGTGAGCCCGAGCCACCTGGTCATCTCCGTACCCGACTTGATGCCGGCGGCGCTGAGCTGGGAGGCCATGTCCGCGGCGTCGGAGATCGCGAACTTCGTTCCGTCGACCGCCTCGCCGACGCTGGCCATAGAGGCCTTGACCGAGTCGGTGACGGCCTTCCCGGTCAGCCCCGCGGACTTCGCCAGGGTCTCGAGCTTGATCTCGGCCTGCTGAATGTTCATCACGCGGTCGAAGCCGCCACCGAAGGCGCCGGTGATCGCGGACTTGATGCCGCCGAGGATCTTGGTGATCCCGGACGCGGCCAGGGTCGCGCCAAGGACGGCCTTGAACGTCGATCCCGCCTTCGACGCTCCTGACCGGAATTGGCCGTCAAGGGCCGCCGAGAACGCCTTCCCGGTATCTGTGCCCGACTTCGCGCCGGTACCGCGGAGCCCACCGAACCAGCTCCTGACCCGGCCGAACGCGCCCGTGATCCCGCTGACGGCGTTGGTGGCCGTGTTGCGCATGTTCGCGAACGCGCCGGCGACATCGCCCGAGGCGATCTTGCGGAAGGTGTCGCCGACGCCGCGACCGGCGGTGGCCATCGTGCGGCCCATGGCGGCGCCGGCCTGCCCCACCGAGGTCCTGATCGTGGACCCGAGCGAGGTCGCGCGCTGCGCGACGCCGGAGAACACGCCGGCGGCGGTCTGCGCGAAACCGCGGAAGTCGCCGGTGGCGAGTTGCCCGACGGCGGTGCCGACGGTCTTCACGCCGGTGGCCAGTCCGCGCGCCATCTGGTTGACGCGCGGCTCGGCCGCGGCGGCGGAGGCGGCGTACTGGTCGAGGGCGTTCTTGGCGGAGGCGATCGTGGCGTCGGCGCGCTGGAGCTCAACGGTTTGCTTCGCCTCAGCGAGCTGGACCTTCTCCGACGCGGTCGCGAGACGGTCCTTCGCGCGCAGCACCTGGACCGAGTTCGCGGCGTACTTGCTCTCGGCGTCGGCGAGCGCGGCCTGCGCGATCTCCTCCTTACGGCGCAGTCCCTCGATCTCGGCCGTCGTGCGGCGCACCACAGCCGCCCGTGACTTCTCGGCGCTCGCGAACGTCGTTTCGAGATCCTTGACGTTGACGATCGGGGCGGCCTTCACACCACGT
>CALMAD010000080.1 GCA_937859105.1 uncultured Propionibacteriaceae bacterium | reverse complement strand
CTCTTCCGATCTGCCCGCGCGCGAAGGCGCGGGCGGCGTCCAGGATGTGCCCGGAGGGTGCGTCAGCGGCGGATGGACGCGCGCCAGGCGTCACGCCCCGGCACGAACGACTGCCGGACGTTCGCCCAGTACGACTTCCAGCCCGACGCGACGAGGTGCCCCCCGGGGGCGTGCGGACGCCCGCGCTCGCGACGCAGGCACGCGAGGACGACCGAGAGCGCGGCCAGCTCTTCGGCGTCCGGGCTGCCGCCGACGACGTGGAAGCGCGGAGCCTGCTGCTCCGACTCGTCTGGTTGCGCGCTCACAGCGGAATGTTCCCGTGCTTCTTGGGCGGCAACTGCTGGCGCTTGGTGCGCAGCAGCCGCAGCGTGCGGATGACGTTCTCCCTCGTGGAGTGCGGGTAGATCACCTGATCGACGTACCCGCGCTCGGCCGCGACGTACGGGTTGGCCAGCGTGTCGTTGTACTCGTCGACGAGCTCTTTGCGGCGCGTGTCGGGGTCGTCGGAGTTCGCCAGCTCACGCCGGTACAGGATGTTCACCGCGCCCTCGGCGCCCATGACCGCGATCTGCGCGGTGGGCCAGGCGAGGTTCACGTCGGCGCCCAGGTGCTTGCTGCCCATGACGTCGTACGCGCCGCCGTAGGCCTTGCGCGTGATGACGGTCAGCAGCGGGACGGTCGCCTCGGCGTAGGCGTAGATGAGCTTGGCGCCGCGGCGGATGATGCCGTCGTACTCCTGGTCGGTGCCCGGCAGGAAGCCCGGCGTGTCGACGAAGGTCAGGACCGGGATGTTGAAGCAGTCGCACGTCCGGACGAACCGGGCCGCCTTCTCGGAGCTCTTCGTGTCGAGACAGCCGGCGAACACGGTCGGTTGGTTCGCGACGACGCCGATCGAGCGGCCCTCGACGCGGCCGAACCCGCAGACGATGTTGCCGGCGTAGAGCTCCTGCACCTCCAGGAACTCGTCGTCGTCGAGCACGTTGCGGATGACCTCGCGCATGTCGTACGGCTGGTTCGGCGAGTCGGGGATGAGGACGTCGAGCTCGCGGTCGTGGTCGGTGATCGTGAGGTCGACCTCGTTCTCGACGTAGACCGGCGGATCCTCCAGGTTGTTCTGGGGCAGGTACGTGAGCAACTCGCGGACGTACTCGATGGCGTCCGTCTCGTCGGCGGCGAGGTAGTGCGCGTTGCCCGACTTCGTGTTGTGCGTGCGCGCGCCGCCCAGCTCTTCGAGCGTCACCGTCTCGCCCGTGACCGTCTTGATGACGTCGGGGCCCGTGATGAACATCTGCGAGGTCTGGTCGACCATGACGACGAAGTCGGTGAGGGCCGGGCCGTACACGTGGCCGCCGGCCGCCGCGCCCATGATGAGGGAGACCTGCGGGATCACGCCCGAGGCGAGCGTGTTGCGCTTGAAGATGTCGCCGTAGAGGCCGAGGGAGACCACGCCCTCCTGGATGCGCGCCCCGCCGCCCTCGTTGAGCCCGATGATCGGGCAGCCGGTCTTGATCGCGAAGTCGAGGATCTTCACGATCTTCTCGCCGTAGACCTGACCGAGCGCCCCGCCGAAGATCGTCACATCCTGGCTAAACACGCACACCGGACGCCCGTGGATCGCGCCCACGCCCGTGATCACGCCGTCGGTGTAGGGACGCTTCTTCTCCATCCCGAACACGTGAGCACGGTGGCGTGAGAACTCGTCGAACTCGGCGAAGGTGCCTTCGTCGAGGAGCGTCAGGATGCGCTCACGAGCCGTCATCTTGCCCTTGGCGTGCTGTTTCTCGATCGACTCGGGGGAGCTGGGGTTCTCAGCGGCCTTGATGCGTTCCCCGAGATCGGCGATCTTCCCGTGCGTCGTGTGGATGTCGATCTCCATAGCCGCACGATATCCGCAAACGGAGGCTCGTGGACACCAACCCGGACGAGTGCTCCCGACGCGCGGGAATACCATCGCGGTCGTGAGTTCTTTCCTCGACCCCGAAGCACTGGCCTCAGCCACCGGACGCCTCTGGACCCGCGTCGACGTCGTCGCGTCGACCGCGTCCACGAACGCCGACCTCGTGGACGCCGCGCGCGCCGACGCCCCGGGCGGCCGCGTCCTGGTGACCGCCGACCAACAGGCCGGACGCGGACGGTTCGAGCGGGTCTGGGAGTGCCCGCCCGACCGGGCCGTCGCCCTGTCCGCGCTGGTGCGGCCGAGGCGTCCGATGGCCGAGTGGGGGTGGCTGTCGCTGCTGGTCGGCATCGCCGTCGTCGACGGGCTGCAGGCGGCGGCCGGCGTCGACGTCGGGCTGAAGTGGCCGAACGACGTGCTCGTGGGGGAGAAGAAAATCTGCGGGATCCTGTGCGAGGCGGTGCCGAGCGAGTCCGGCCCGGCCGCGGTGCTGGGGCTGGGCGTGAACATCGCCCTGACGCGCCAGGAACTGCCGGTGCCGACCGCGACGTCGCTGCGGTTGGAGGGGTCGGACGCGTCCGCGACCGACGTCGTGCTCGCGATCCTCGCGGCGCTGCAGGACCACTTCCTGCGGTGGGACGCCGGCGGCTCGCTCGCCACGGACTACTCCCGGCGCTGCTCGACCGTCGGGCAGCAGGTGGCCGTGCACGTGGCGGAGAACGTGACGACCATCGGGCGCGCCCTCGGCGTCGACGACGCGGGCTGCCTGATCGTGCAGACGGGACAGGGCGTCCGTTCGTTCGCCGCCGGCGACGTCGTGCACCTGCGAAAGCGCTAGCCAGCGCCAGCCAGCGTGGAGGTCAGTCGGACGCCGGCCGCTGGTCGGAGCCAGGCGGCTGGTCGGAGCCCGGCGGCTGGTCGGCGAGGAACCCGTAGAGGAGGTCGTTGAAGACCCCCGGCGCGTCGACGTTCGCCTTCGCGCCCGCGCCCGGCACGACCTCCAGGCGTGCCCCCGGGATGCCGGCGACGAGCTCGTCGGCGGTGGCGCGATTCTCGGAGTCGCGGGCGCCGACGATCACGAGCGTCTTCGCGGTGACGTTTGCCAGCCCGTCGCGCAGGTCGGTGCGGGCGAGCTCGGTGAGGGTGGCGAGGGCGCGGTCCTTGTCGACGCCCATCCGGGCGAGTCGCGCGCGGGGCGTGAGCCGGATGGCCAGCTTCGGCGCGCGGAGCGCGGACGCCGGCGGCGCGAGCTGGCAGGCCGTCAGCACGAGGTGCTCGACGTTCTCGGGCGACCGGATCGCGGTGTTGAGCGCCACCATCGCGCCCAGGCCGAGCCCGCAGACGTCCATCTGCTCGACGCCGTGCTGGTTGAGCAGCGCGAGCACGTCGTCGGCGGCGGCGTCCATCTCGAAGGTCTCGTTGCGCCCCGGCCGCGTGCCGCGCACCCAGGGTGCGACGGCCTTGTAGCCCGGGGGGAGCGACGTGACCTGGTCCTGCCAGACCTGGGGCATGTCGCCGATTCCGTTGAGGAGGACGAGGAGCGGCATGGCGTCGAACCTAGCCGGTCGGTCCGCTGTGGGACCATGGTTCTCATGAGCGAAACGCAGCAGCGGATGCCGCTGTCGACCCAGCTGACCCGGTTCGTCCTGACGGGCGGGCTGTCGGCGATCGTCGACTACGGGCTGCTGGTGCTGGGCATGGAGGCGGGCCTCGGCCACGACCCGGCCAAGGCCATCTCGTTCGTCGCGGGCACGACGACCGCCTACCTGATCAACCGCCGGTGGACGTTCAAGGCCGACGGCTCGCGCAAACGGTTCGCGCAGGTCGTCGTGCTGTACCTGCTGACCTTCGTGCTGCAGGTCGGGACGTTCTCGCTGATCTACCCGCCCCTGTTCGCCTCGTTCGGGCTGCGGGTGGCGCAGTTCGTCGGGTTCGTGATCGCCCAGGGCATCGCGACCACGGTGAACTTCATCGTCCAGCGCACGCTCATCTTCCGGAACGTGTGAGCGTCTGCGGGTCTGCGGTTCTGCGCTCGTCCGGCCCGCGGGTCTGCGGGTCCGCGCTCGTCCGGCCGGCGGCGT
>CALMAD010000079.1 GCA_937859105.1 uncultured Propionibacteriaceae bacterium | reverse complement strand
GCCCGCGCGACCGGCGCCGCGGCCGCGGCCCGCCGCTCGGCGGCCGCGGCGTCCAGCCGGGCGGGCCAGGCGAGGGTGGCCGCACCCCCGAGGAGCGGGTTCGTGGCGGATGGCTCGTCGGTGTGCACCCGCTCGCCCACCTCGTCGAGCACCCGCAGGTACGGCGACGGCAGGCGCGGGTTCTTCAACCCTGGGTACCACGTGTGCGTCGTGGCGACCAGATGCCGGCGTGCCCGCGTGACCGCCACGTAGGCGAGGCGATCGTCCCCGCGCCGCAGCTCGCGCTTGAGCGCCTCGTCGTAGGTCTTCGTCGCCGCGTGCGTTACCTCGGCGAGCTGGGGCACCGACGCCGCGTCCCCCCGCAGGTCGGCGGGGATCACCCCGGGATTCTTCAGCCAGTTGTCGGTGACCCGGTTGCTCGGGAACACCGTGTCGGCCAGGGCGGGCAGGAACACCAGCTCCCACTCCAGGCCCTTGGCGCGGTGGATGGTGAGCAGCTTCACCGAGTTCGCCTCGCTGACGACGGCCTGCTCGAGCCCGACGCCGTGCTCCTCCTCCGCCTGGAGGTACGCGAGCAGGCCCGCCAGCGACCCGTCGCCGTCGACATCGGTGTAGGAGGACACGGCCGCGACGAAGGCGTCCAGTTGGCGGGTGCCCTCGGGGCCGCGCAGCGCCAGTTCGACCTCCAGCCCGAGCGTCGAGATCACGCGCCTGACCAAATCGGTCACCGGCTCGCCCACGTGCCGGCGCAGCGCCCGCAGCTCGGCGGCGCAGGCGGCGATGCGCTCGGCTCCGGCCCTCGTGTAGCCCTCGCCGGGATCCTCCAGCGCTTCTGCGAGGCTCACGACGGACGCCGCCTCGGTCTGCGCGAGCGTCGCCGCGACCTTGGCCTCGAAGTCGTCGCCGCGCTCCACGCCCGCCAGCTCGGACGCCCGCCGCCCGAGCGTCGCCAGGTCGGCGGGCCCCAGCGCCCACCGCGGGCCCGTGAGCACCCGGACGACGTCGGGGTTCGCCGTCACGTCGCCCAGCACCCGCAACACGGCGACGACGTCGGCCACCTCGGGCACGGTGAGCAGCCCGTCGAGGCCCACGATCTCCACGGGCACGCCCCGCAGCCCCAGCTCGGAGTACACCCCGCGGATGTTCGCGTTGCGCCGGCTGAGCACCGCAATGTCGGACCAGCGCTTCACCTCCCCGGACGCCTGCGCGGCGACGATGCGGTCCACCGTCCAGCCGATCTCGTCGGGCCACGTGTCGAACGCGGCGGTCACGATGTCGCCGGGCGGCGTCCCCTCGGGTGCGACGAGGTCGCTGTCGAGCCCGTCCCACGCGAGGTCGGGGTCGTCGCGCAGGGGCAGCGAGAGGCGGTTCGCCGCGTCCAGAATCGTCTGGCCGCTGCGCCGGTTGACCGTGAGGGCGTACGCCGGAGCCGGACGCCCGTCCGCCCGCGGAAAGGCCTCCGCGAACGTGATGATGTTGGACGGCGCCGCCCCACGCCAGCCGTAGATGGCCTGGCAGGGGTCGCCGACGGCGGTCACCGGATGCCCGCGGCCGCTCTCGGGCTGCTCCCCCGAGAACAGCGCCCGCAGCAGCTCCGCCTGGGCGCTCGACGTGTCTTGGTATTCGTCCAGCAGCACCACGGCGAACTGCTCGCGCACGGCCCGCGGTACCTCGGGCACCTCGCGGGCCAGCCGGGCCGCGACCGCCATCTGGTCGGCGAACTCCACCGAGCCGAGCTCGCGTTTGAGGCGCTGGTAGCCCTCGACGAGCCCGGTGAGTTCGCGGCGCTCGCGCGCCTTGGCGGCGGCGGCCTTGAGCGTGGCGTAGACGTCTTTGGTCCGTGTGCGCGGGGACGCCTCCACCTCGGCCAGGAACTCGTCGGTCTGCGCGCGCACCGCCTCGGGGTCGGCCAGGTGGGACGCCAGATCCCCGTCCAGCCGCAGCACCTGCTCGGTCACCGAGTCGGGGCGCAGCCGCGCGATCGACTCGAACGGACCCGGCGCCGCCGCGACCACGCGGGACGCCAGCCGGAAGCGGGCCGCCCCCGTGATCATCCGCGCGTCGCCCTCGACCCCCAGCCGCAGGCCGTGGTCGGCGACGAGACGGGCGGCGAAGGCGTCGTAGGTCATCACGAGCTGCTCGCCGGCGTCGTCGGCCCCCTCCAGGTCGAGCGCCCCCGAGCGCAACAGCGCCCCCCGGACGCGGGCCGACAGCTCGGCCGCGGCCTTCCGCGTGAACGTGAGGCCGAGCACCTGCTCGGGGCGCACCGCCCCGGTGCCCACCAGCCAGACCACGCGCGCCGCCATCACGGTCGTCTTCCCTGAGCCCGCGCCGGCGATGATGACCCCGGGTTCCAGCGGCGCGGTGATCGCGGCCAACTGCTGCTCGGAGAAGTCGATGCCGAGCGCCTCCGACACATCCCCGCCGACCCGCAGCCGCCGCGTCATGCGATCACCTGCGCCGACTTCGCCGGGCAACTGGACGCGAACGCGCAGAACCGGCACGCGTCGCCCGGCGTCGCGTCGAACCGCCCCTCGGTCAGGATGCGCCGCGCGGACGCCAGCCGGTGGTGCACCCAGGTCGGGTACGCCAGCTCGTCGGGGTCGTCGCTCAGATGCGGCTGCTCGCGCAGCGACGGCTGCCCGAGCACCTTCGGGTAGCCGGTGTCGTCGCCGTGCCGCAGGTACACCAGGGCGCCCCCCGCCGACCCGGCTGCCCCCGGCGCGACCTCGCCGAACGCCCCCGCCTCGATCGCGACCTGGTACAGGCCCACCTGGTCCTGCGAGGCGGCCTCGGCCTTCGTCGGCAGCGACCGCGACGACTTGAAGTCGACGACCCGCAGCCCCCCGGACGCCTCCCGCTCCAGCCGGTCCACCGACCCCCGGACGACCACGGGCTCGCCGTCGACCTCCACCGTCGCCGAGAACGGCACTTCCACCCCCAGCACCTCCGCGTAGTCGTGCGCCCCCTGCCAGACCATGAATCGCTCCACGGCCGCCTCGGCCTCGACCCGCTCCGACGCCGAGAACCAGGGCGCCGGGAACGGGATGTCGCTCCAGACCCGGTCGAGGTACTCCAGAGCCTGCTCGCGGTCGAGCCCGTCGGCGAGCGCGTGCTCGGCCAGCGCGTGGATCACCGACCCCAGCAGCGCCCCCGAGCCGCGCGGCGGGTCGGCCTTCGCCTCGCGCGAGAGGAAGTACTGCCGCGGGCACGCCAACACGGACGCCAGTTGGCTCGGCGAGAGCACCAGCCGGTCCCCCAGCCGCACCGCCACGTCCCCCGTCAGCGGACGCATGCCCCACCACCGCGCCGGGTCGGCCTCGGGCGCCAGCGGACGCCCATCGTCGTCGGCCTCGTCGGCCAGCCGCGCCAGCCGGACGGCCGCCGCCTCGCGCAGCTCAGGCGTCGCCTCGGGGTTCTGCGCGGTCGCGCGCAGCGACGCGACGAGCGCGCGCAACGTGTGCAACCGCACGGGCGCCACGGTGACGTGCCGCGCCGGGACCCCCAGCTCACCCAGGAACCTCGACGGCTGGTCGGCCTCGCCCTCGGTGCCCGCGACCGCGGTGACCAGCAGCCGCTCGGACGCCCGCGTCGCCGCGAGCAGGAACAGTCGCCGCTCGTTGGCGACGAGCTCGCGCGTCTCGACCCCCGCGCCCAGCCCGGCGTTCGTGAGTCGCTGCGGGTCGAACAGCGAGCCTCGCCGCGTGACGTCGGGCCACACCCCCTCTTGCGCCCCGGCGAGGACGACCATCCGCCACTGCTGCCCCTTCGCGCGGTGCGCGGTCAGGATGCGCACGCCCCGCCCGCTCACGGACGCCTCCCGCTGCACGTCGGCCGGGATCTGCTGGGCCGCCACCTCCGCCAGGAATGCGCGGATGCCCGCCTGCCCGGGCGGCGCCTGCGACTCGGCGGCCAGCGAGAAGAGGGCGACGACGGCGTCCAAGTCGCGGTGGGCCCGCGGCGCGGCGTCGCCGCCGCGCAGCGCCGCCGCCTTGAGCGCGTCGGGCCAGCCGACCCCGCTCCATAAGCGCCACAGCACCTCGTCGGGGCGCAGCCCCTTCTCGGCGGCGGCCAGCCCGGACGCCAGCGCGTCGCGCCGGCCGCCCACCACCTCGTACAGCTCCGCGACCCCCGCGTCGCCCGGCGGCGCTTCGGGCAGCTCGGACGCCCCGCTCAGCACCCGCGCGATCAGGTCCCCCGAGGGCACGCCCCGCACCTCGCCCGCATCGGACGCCGCCCGCAGCGCCCGCCCGAGCCGCCGCATGCCGACGGCGTCGAGGCCGCCCCACCCGGACGTCAGCAGCCGGTGCGCCTCGTCGGCGTCGCACACCCCGCCCCGGCCCACGATCTGCAGGCCCAGCAGCAGCGGCCGGACGGCCAGCTCGGACGCCAGCCCCACCTCGTCGCCCGCCACCTCGACCGGGATGCCGGCGTCGGTGAGCGCACGCGACAGCCCCGCCAACTGGCCGCGCCCCGAGCGCACCAGCACCGCCATGTCGGCCCAGGGCACCCCGCCGTGGAGGTGCGCGGACCGCAACTCGCCGGCGATGTAGTGGGCCTGGGCGGCCTCGTCGGGGAACGTGCACACGCTCACCCCACCCCCGGACGCCGCCGGCGCGGCCCCGCGCATCGCGACCATCGCCCCCGCGTCGACCGCCGCGGTGCCCAGGCGGGCCGCCACCCGACCGGACGCCGCCGCGAGCGCCGGCCCCTGCCGGAACCCCGCGTCCAACACCACCGTCTCCGCCCCGAACAGCTCCGCGAACGCGGCCGCGGCCCGCGGGTGCGCCCCGCGGAAGCGGAAGATCGCCGTGTCGGGGTCGGCGAACCCGATCGCCTGCCCCCCGTCGGGCACCAGCGCCCGCACGAGCGCGAGCTGGGCCGGGTCGAGCTCGGCCAACTCGTCGACGTAGACCGCCCCGTACCGGCGCCGCACGACCTCGAGTACGCCGGGGCGTTCCAGCAGGAGGCGGGCCCGATGCACGAGTTCCGCGTAATCCAACGTGCCCTCCGCGTCGAGGACGTCGAGGTACTCCTCCATGAACTCCCCCAGCGCCACCCAGCCCGGCTCGCCGGCCCGCGCCCCGGCCTCCGCCACGTCGAGCGGGTCGAGCCCGAG
>CALMAD010000078.1 GCA_937859105.1 uncultured Propionibacteriaceae bacterium | reverse complement strand
GCTGCCGCCGCCTGACGACCTGGCGTCTGCGCGCCGCTGAGCTCTTCGTTTTGTCAGGGGTGCGCGAGAGGATCGACACCAAGCAATACCCCGGCATGGAGGCCCATCATGAGAACTGCGACACTCGACACCAAGGCGTCCGAGGAGGCCGCCGAAGCGCCAGTGCTCCTGGCCGTCTCATACCTCCGTGTGTCGACGCGGGAGCAGGCCGAGCGCGGCGGCACCGACGAGGGCTTCTCGATCCCCGCACAACGTGAGGCCAACACACGGAAGGCCAACGAGCTGGGCGCGCGGATCGTGCGCGAGTTCGTGGACGCCGGGGAGTCTGCGCGTTCGGCGGATCGTGACGGATTGCAGGACATGCTGGCGTTCATCGCCGCGAGCCGGGTGCAGTTCTGCATCGTTCACAAGATCGACCGGCTCGCTCGCAACCGCGCCGACGACGTGAAGATTCACGAAGCCCTCATCAGCGCCGGGGTCACCCTCGTCTCCGCCACCGAGTCTATCGACCAGACGCCTTCGGGGATGCTCGTCCACGGCATCATGTCGAGCATTGCGGAGTTCTACAGTAGGAACCTCGCCACCGAAGTCACCAAGGGGCTGACGCAGAAGGTAGCGCAGGGCGGCACTCCGATGCGCGCTCCCATCGGCTATCTCAACGCGCGTCGCACCGACGACGCGGGCCGCGAGATTCGCACAGTCGAGGTCGACCCCGAACGGGCACCGCTCATCACCTGGGCGTTCGAGCGGTACGCCGAGGGCGAGACCTCCGTGACCGGGCTGCTGCGCGACCTCACCGCGCGCGGGCTGGTGACGGTGCCGACGCCCAAGCGCCCATCGAAGCCGCTGGGGAAGAACACGCTCTACAAACTGCTCACGAACCCGTACTACGCCGGGGTGATCCGCTACAAGGGCGGGCTGTATCCCGGCGCGCACGACCCCATCGTGGAACCGGCGCTGTTCGATACGGTGCAGTCGCTGCTCAAGGCGCGGACGGCGAAGATGACCCGGCACGTTCAGCACGCCCACCACCTCAAAGGGCTGTTGCACTGCGGCACCTGCGGGTCACGGATGCTCCTCGACTTCGCCACCAACCCTAAAGGCACGACCTACGCCTACTTCGTCTGCTCCGGCAGGGCATCGAAACGGACAGCCTGCACCCGGCGGGCCGTGCCCGTCGCGGTCGCGGAACGCCTCGTCGCGGACTCCTACGCCTCCATCACGATTAACGACGCCACCTACCGCGACCTCGCCGCGCAGGTCGATGCAGCATTCGACAAACGCATGGCAGGCCGCGACCGAGAAATCGCCGACCTCATGGCAAACCGAGCCCGCCTCGAATCCGAGAGCGACAAGCTGCTGGCCGCGCACTTCGCCGACGCGATCGACCTCCCCACCCTGAAACGGCACCAAGACCGCATCCGGGCGGGCCTCGCCGACGTGAACCGGAAACTCGCGGAGCACGACGAACACCACACCGGCGGGCGCGCGTTCCTGCACGACTCCCTGCGGCTGCTCACCGACGCACACCACGCCTACGCCCGATCCGGCGACGCCGACCGACGGCTGGCGAACCAAGCCTTCTACACCCGCCTCGACATCACTGACGACGAACAACTACGCCCCAGACTGGCCGAGCCGTTCGCCACCATCATCCGCGAAGCCCACTCAGACGGCGACGACGAAGGCAAAGGGGCGGAACACGAAGACGACGAACCTACGCATGTCGCGTGTTCCCGTAAGACACTTTGGGTGGAGCTAAGGGGATTCGAACCCCTGACCTTCTCATTGCGAACGAGACGCGCTACCAACTGCGCCATAGCCCCAAGCTGTGTTCAACAGCGGAGTTCATCCTACCACCCCGCCACCGGAGAACGAAAACGGGCTACTCCCCCACGGCCCGCGGTCCGGACTGCTCGTCGGCGACCGGCAGCCCGACGGTTTCGGGGGCGTCCGCCGTCACCGGGACGCCCTGCTGCGCGCCCACCGGCGCCGACAGGTCGATGGTGCGCACGGTCCTCGGGGCCAGCGGCTTCTGGACGTACGTCGGCGACGTGATCGGCGCCGGCTCCCACAGGGACGCCGTCACCTCCACCGGCGCGGTCAGATCGAGGGACGCCTCGTCGAACGCCGCAAACGCGTCGTCCAACTGCTTGATGCCGACGGTCTCCTCGTGCACCTCATGGGACGCCTTGATCGCCTCCGCGCGGCGCGCCAGGTCGGCGCGCATCGCCTTCACGGTGACGCGCGCGACCACCACGAACGCGGCGATCAGCCCGACGGGCACGAGCACCGTCCACCACGGGGCGCTGTCCATGCCGACGGCCGCACCCACGCCGATCGTCGCCACGAGCAGCACCGCCAGCACGACCCGCCTGCGGGACGCCGCCCGCGCGTCGATCAGGTCCAACTCCTTCAACGCCGCCCGCCGGTTCAGCGGCGTCGAGACGACCGCCGTGCCCGCCTCGGCGGTGTCGAGCTGCTTGCCCCGCCGGACGATCGTCACCGTCGCGGTGAACGGTTCGCCGGGCTCGACCTCGTCGAGCAGGCCGTTCTCGCGCCGGCTCAAGAACAGGGGCACCAGATAGACGAGCCAAGCCGCCGCGATCACCACAAAGATCAGTCCCGTGAACCCCATGCCCGAAACCCTAAAGGGACACTTGAGGGTCGGCGTCCAGACACGCCCGCGTCCGACGAGACCATCTCCGCCACTCGGCCTGCGCCCGGACGCCCGGCTCAGCCGAGGCGTCCCACCAAACCCTCCGGGCCGATCTCTTCGGCCGTCAGGGCGAACATGACGTGATCGCGCCAGGCGCCGTCCACGTGCAGGTAGCGCGGGATCAGCCCCTCTCGCCGAAAGCCGAGCTTCTCCGCGACGCGGAGGCTCTTCCCGTTCTCCGGACGGATCGCCACCTCCAGCCGATGCAACCGCAGGACGCCGAAGCAGTAGTCGGCGGCCATCGCCAGGGCGGTCGGGGCGATGCCGAGGCCCGCCCACCGCTGGTCGACCCAGTAGCCGGCCTGCGCCCACCGCGCCGAGCCGTACGTGATGCCCGAGATCGTCATCTGGCCCGCCAGCGCCGGGTCGGC
Organism: uncultured Propionibacteriaceae bacterium; assembly: GCA_937859105.1. Lineage (GTDB taxonomy): Bacteria > Actinomycetota > Actinomycetes > Propionibacteriales > Propionibacteriaceae > Propioniciclava. The sequence continues at coordinate 1,561 of CALMAD010000078.1, read as the reverse complement.
CCCCGGAGCGGCGGTGTAGGTGATGAACCAGGGCAGCATGCGTCCGGCGCGGGCGTTCGCCGTGAACTGGGCGACCATCTGGCTGAACGTCATGCCGCCCGGCCCGGCCTCGGGCGGCCGCGTCGAATCCCACGGGCCGGTCCAGGCGGCGTTGCGGGTCCGGATCTCGTTCCACACCCACTCGTCGGACGCCTTCACCGGCCGCAGGCCCACCGGCCCGTGCTGCAGCGTGACCGGCCAGGTGCGCTCCCCGAACAGGCGGTCGCGCAGGCTCACCTCGCCCGGTCGCCGCTCGGACCGACGGCCGCGGTGTCGTTCAGCACGAGGCACTCCACGTCCCACCCCGGCCGGACGCGCCCGCGCGGCAGCACCAGCAGCACGTTCGCCCGGTGCAGATCGAAGGCCAACTCGTGGCCCGCCGACGACACCGGACGCACCCGGTCGCCCTCCAGCACCGCCGGCACGTACCGGACGGTCTCCGACGCCGACTCCACGCCACCCTCCAGCGACGCCCACCGCCGGGGCACGCGGTTCGGGTCGGAGTCGTTCAGGCGTCCGATCAGCGGCCGCACCAGCGCGTGATACGCGACGTACGCGCTCACCGCCCCACCCGGCAGCAGCAGCACCGGGACGCCGTCGTCGCCGGTCTGCCCGAAGCAGACCCGCTTGCCGTCGTTGACGGCCACATCGGCGACATCGACGTGCCCCAGCTCGCGCAGGACGCCCGTGACCAGCTCGTTCTCCTCCTCCGAACCGCCCACGATCAGGATCAGGTCGGCCCGGATGCCCTGGTCGACGATCGTCTGCCGCACCGCGGCCGCCGTCGCGGGGATCATGCCGACGGGGTACACCGTCGCCCCGTCCGACCGCGCGGCCGTCGCGAGCAGCCCCGTCGTCGAGTCGTAGCGCTGCGTGCCCGACGTCAGCGGCAGCCCGGGCGAGACCAGCGTCGCGTCGACGCCGAACACCACGATGCGCGGACGCGGCCGGACGAGCACCTTGTCGAGCCCCACTTCGGCGAGCAGCGCGATCGAGCGCGGGTTCAGCACCTGGCCGGCCGCGAGCAGTTGTTCGCCGTCCCGCAGCTCGGCGCCGCGGTCGTGCAGGTGCGCGCCGCGCACCGCCTCGCGCGTGAAGAAGACGTGCCGGCCGCGCACCTCGGCGTCCGGCTCGGGGACGATCGCGTCCACCCCCTCGGGGACCGGCGCGCCCTCCTCGAGGAAGATCGTGCCGCCGCCGGGCAGCGGCGGCGGCGTGTGGTCGCCGGGCGCGACGGTCGCGATGAGCTGGAGGTCGATGGCGTGCTTCTCGGACGCCCCCACCAGGTTGGACGCCTTCACGCCGTACCCCTCGACGTGCGCGATCGCGACGGGCGGCAGGTCGAGGTCGGAGACGACGTCTTCGCACAGGGTGAGGCCGCCGGCGTCCAACACCGGCATGCCGAACGGACGCAGCGGCGGCACCTTCGAGAGCAGGAACGTGCGCTCCTCGTCGAGCGTCCGGCTGCTCGGGCCGGACTCCACCGGCTCCGGCACGGCGACGGGCGCCGGCGCGGCGTCCT
>CALMAD010000077.1 GCA_937859105.1 uncultured Propionibacteriaceae bacterium | reverse complement strand
GCGGCGGCGTCCACGGCGGGCAGCCCGTCTCCCACGGCGAGCCGATGATGGGGACGCCGCTGCTGCACATGGCCGGCGTCCGGAAGACGTACGACACGGGCGCGGTCGCCGTCGAGGCGCTGCGCGGCATCGATCTCGACGTAGGCGAAGGCGAATACGTCGCGATCATGGGGCCGTCCGGGTCGGGCAAGTCGACGCTGATGCACATCATCGGGTGCCTCGACGTCCCGACGGCCGGCAGCTACGAGCTGGGCGGCGTCGAGGTGGCGAGCATGAACGAGAAGCAGCTCGCCGAGGTCCGCAACCGGCGCATCGGGTTCGTCTTCCAGCAGTTCAACCTCCTGCCGTCGCTCACGGCCCTGCGGAACGTCGAGCTGCCGCTCATGTACACGGGCGTCGGAGGGGCCGACCGGCACCGGCGCGCGCGGGAGGCCCTGACGCGCGTGGGGCTGGAGAACCGCGTCGACCACCGTCCGGGGGAGCTCTCGGGCGGCCAGCAGCAGCGCGTCTCGGTCGCGCGGGCGCTCGTCACCGACCCGACGCTGATCCTGGCCGACGAGCCGACCGGCAACCTCGACTCGGTCTCGACGCGCGACGTGCTCACGCTGTTCGACGAACTGCACGACGCCGGCCGGACGATCGTCCTCATCACCCACGAGGCCGACGTCGCCACGCGGGCGTCCCGGTTGATGCGCATCGACGACGGCCTGCTCAGCGTCGGCGGCATGGGGCTGCCCCACGAGGAGGACGCCCGCCGGGAGGAGGCGTCCGAGCCGGACCCGACCAGGGCCTTCGCCCGGCCGGTCACCGACGAGGACGCGGCGGACGCACCGACGGAGGTGATCCCCCGTGGGCTGGCGTGAGACGACCCGCACGGCGCTGGAGGCGCTCGCCGGGCACCGGATGCGGTCGCTGCTGACGATGCTCGGCATCCTGATCGGCATCGCCGCGGTCATGCTCACCGTGGGGCTCGGCGAGGGCGCGCGGCGACAGATCAACTCCGAGATCGACAAGCTCGGCTCCAACCTGCTGATCGTCATGCCGGGGGCGACGGCGTCCATGACCGGGCTGCGCTCGGCCGGGACGGCCCTGACGCTCACGCTGGACGACGCGGCCGTGCTGCAGGATCCGAGCGTCGCCCCCGACGTGTCCGGGGTCGCCCCCATCGTGACGACGCGGGGGGCGCTGCAGGCCGGCACGGAGAACTGGTCGACCCAGGTGGTCGGCACGTCGACGCAGTGGGCGCCCGTGCGGTCGCGCACGCTCGCCGACGGCCGGTTCTTCAGCGACGCCGAGGCGTCCGCGGGCGCGTCCGTGGCGGTGCTGGGGCCGACGACGGCGGCGCAGCTCTTCAACGATCGCCCGGCGATCGGGCAGCGGATCACGGTCAACAGCCAGACGTTCACCGTCGTCGGGGTGCTGGCCTCGGTCGGCACGAGCTCGATGTCGAACGACGACGACACGGTGCTCGTGCCGCTGTCGACGTACGCGGCGCGCATGGCGACGGGCAACACGCGCTCGATCAACGCGATCTACGTGGCCGCCCGCGACAAGGACTCCATCTCGTCGGCCTATCAGGAGATCGAGCGGGCGATCGGGGCGAACCACGGCACGACGCCCGGCGACGCCGACTTCTCCATCATGACGTTCCAGGCGCTGATGGCCGCCGCCGACTCCATGACGAGCGTCCTGACGACGCTGCTGGGCGGCATCGCGGGCATCTCGCTGCTCGTCGGCGGCATCGGGGTCATGAACATCATGCTGGTCAGCGTGTCCGAGCGGGTCCGCGAGATCGGGCTGCGCAAGGCGCTCGGGGCGACGCCGGCGCTGATCCGGCGGCAGTTCCTCGTCGAGGCGGCGATCCTGGGGCTGCTGGGCGGCCTCATCGGCGTCCTCGTGGGCCTGTCGGGCGCCCTGCTGCTCACCCCGCTGCTCGGGTTCAGCGTCGTGTTCTCCCCGAGCGCGACCCTCATCGCCCTCGCCGTTTCGCTGACGATCGGGCTCGTCGCGGGCGTGTACCCCGCCTCGCGCGCGGCGAAGATGGCGCCCATCGACGCGCTGAGGAGTGAGTGATGAAGAAGAAACTGCTCACCCGCGTGCTGCCGGTCGTCGTCGTGCTCGCCCTCGTCGTGGGCGCGATCGCGTGGGGCGTGGCGCACCGCCCGGTCACCCAGGCGTACGTCACCGCGCCGGCCGCGCGCGGCGACGTCGAGCAACGGTTCGTCGCGAGCGGCGAGGTCGAGCGGACGAACACGTCCAAGCTCACCTTCGACACCCCCTCGACCGTCGCGTCGGTTTACGTCAAGGTCGGCGACCGCGTGAGCCCCGGGCAACCGCTCGCGGCCGTCGACGACGGCCCGCTGCGCCTCTCGCTGCTGCAGGCCCAGGCGCAGCTCGCGCAGGCCCAGGCCTCCCTGGACGCCAACCGTCGCGCCCAGCG
>CALMAD010000076.1 GCA_937859105.1 uncultured Propionibacteriaceae bacterium | reverse complement strand
CCCTGTCTATCCGGTGGTGTTCATCGACGCCATCCACGTCAAGGTCCGTGACGGACAGGTCACCAACAAGGCGTTCTACGTCGCGATCGGGGTCACCGTCGACGGACAACGCGACATCCTGGGATTGTGGGCCGGCAACGGCGGGGAGGGAGCCAAGCACTGGCTGGCCGTCCTGACCGAGCTGAAGAACCGCGGCGTCGTCGACGTCCTCATGCTCGTGTGTGATGGGCTGAAGGGCCTCCCGGAGTCGGTCAACACCGTCTGGGCCCAGACGGTGGTCCAGACCTGTGTGATCCACCTGCTGCGCAACACGTTCAAGTACGCCGCCCGGCAGAACTGGGACGCCATCGCCCGCGACATCAAGCCCGTGGACACCGCCCCTACCGCCGCGGCGGCCGAGGCTCGGTTCGCCGAGTTCGCCGACACGTGGGGCACCCGCTACCCCGCGGCGATCGGGCTGTGGCGCTCGGCGTGGGAGGAGTTCACCCCCTTCCTCGCCTACGACGTCGAGATCCGCCGCGTCATCTGTACGACGAACGCGATCGAGTCGCTGAACGCCCGCTTCCGGCGGGCCGTCCGGGCCCGCGGGCACTTCCCGACCGACCAGGCCGCCCTGAAGTGCCTCTACCTCGTGGCGCGTTCCCTTGACCCGACCGGCACCGCCAAGAAACGATGGATGAACCGGTGGAAGCCGGCACTGAACGCGTTCGCCATCACCTTCCCGGGCCGCTTGGACGCGGCAGGGAACAACCAGTAAACGCCAGTGCTACCCACCGTTAATCGGACAGACCCGGACCTGCATGCCCGGGAGTACGGCGAGTCGAGCGTCTTCCCCGTCTACAGCGGGAAGTGAGAGGCGGGCGCACACTCGTTCGCGCGTGCGGCGGGCCCACCCTCTCCCCTCGAGGTCAGCTGCGCGCGGCGGTCTCGTCGGCGGAGGCGACGCTGAAGCGTTCGCCCTGGTGGACGGGCTTCTCGAGCTCGTCCACGGCCGCGACGGCGAAGTCCTGCGACGAGACGAAGCCGCCCGCGATGCCGTTGCCGCCATCGACGTAGTGGCCCGTCCGGACGCCGAGGGCGATCTCGGGGGAGGGTGCGATCATCGTCCAGGCGAGGCCCTCGGACGCCGCGTAGGCGTCGTAGACGCGGGCGAACGCCTTCGCCTCGGGCAGATACTCGGCCGGGAAGTCGGGGGAGTCGAGGAGGCGTCCCTCGCCCACGGGCAGGGCGCCGGCGCCGCCGACGACCAGCACGCGACCGGTGGGTCGGGCGGCGATCAGACGCTCATGGGCGGCGACGACGGCCACGTAGTCGTCACGGCCGCCGACGGTGATGACGGTGGCGTCGCTGGCGTCGACCACCTGGGCGACGGCGTCCGTGTCGGTGAGGGCAAGCGGCTGGGTGGGCGTCAGAGCCGTGGTGCGGCCAGAGCGCGTGTAGGCGTCCACCTGGTGCCCGCGGGTCAGGGCCTCGGCGGTGATCTGCGAGCCGACCATGCCGGCGGCCCCGATGATGGAGAGGTGCATGAGAACTCCTGGTATCTGGTTGAACTGACGCCCTGATAGTATCTTTCAGTAACTGATTACCTCAACGTAACTGGAGGACGTGATGGAGCAGGGTCCGCGATCGTCGGCGGATTCCGGGGTGCTGCCGGCTGACGTCCTGAACCGGGACTGCCCCTCGCGGACCGTCCTGCGCCACCTCACCGACCGCTGGACGCCGATGATCGTGACGGTGCTGGCCGACGGCCGGCGCGCCCGCTTCACCGAACTGAGGCGAGCCATTCAGGGGGTGTCGCCGAAGGTGTTGACCGAAACGCTGCGGTCCATGGAGCGCGATGGGCTCGTGGCCCGCGAGGTCACGCCCAGCATCCCTCCGCGCGTGGACTACTGGCTGACCGAACTGGGCGCCTCCACGGTCGCGCCGCTGGACGCCCTGCGCCGGTGGGCAGAACAGAACGTGGGCGTCGTCCAGCAGAACCGGGAGCGCTACGACCGCTCGGCCGACGCTGTCGGCGGCGAGTGAGGCGCTCCCGTAGCCACAACCGCGGGAGCGATCGCACCGTCCGACGCTCCCGGGCGTCCCGGTGGCCGCGCCGGCGAACTCACGCAGGCTTGGAGTCGCGCGCGAAGCGGCGGGCCTTGCTCTGTTCGCTGCTGAACTTGTTCCGCAGCGCCGCCCAGCGGGTCTTGCGGTCGCCGCCGACGACGTGGTCTCGTCCGGCGAAGAGGGCGTCCACGCCCAGTTTCGCGACGACGGCGGGGTCGTTCTTCCAGGAGTTGTCGCCGAACACCGTGTTCTGCATGCCGGCGGTGTCGTGAAAGCCGGTCGCCGTGGCCCCCGGCAACAGCGCGGTGACCGAGACGCCGTAGTCGCGCATCTCCTCGCGCAGCCCCTGCGCGAAGCTGTACATGAATGCCCTGGTGGGACCGTAGATCGACTCGTACGGCGTCGGCGTCGTCGCGGAGAGGGACGACGTGATCAGGATCCGCCCGCGGCGCTGCGCCGCCATCCTGCGCACGACCTGCTTGGCGAGCACGACCTGGGAGGTGACGTTGAGGTTGAGCATGTGCAGTTCGTCGTCGAGGTCGGTGTCGACGAACGCGCCGCCGAGGCTCTTGCCCGTGTTGAGAACGGCCACGTCGAGGGGGACGCCGAGAGCATCGAACGCCTGCCAGACGGCGTCCACCTGAGCCCGATCGGTGAGGTCGGCGCGCACCGGGGTGACCTTCACCCCGGGGAGCTTCGCGGGCAGGCTGTCGATGCGTTCGCTCGCGCCCACGCCCACGATGTCGTACCCGCGCGCGGCGAGTTGCTGGGCGAGGTGGAACCCGATTCCGCTGGAGGCTCCGGTGACGAGTGCGGTCTTGGTCAACGTGGGGTCCTTTCGTTGGTGTCCGGGCTGGGGCGCGGGGCGCGTCGAGCGTCGCCCCGGACGCCGCCGCGGCAGCGCGGCTGCCAGGCGGCGTCCG
>CALMAD010000075.1 GCA_937859105.1 uncultured Propionibacteriaceae bacterium | reverse complement strand
CACCGAAGCTTTGGTGGGGGCGCCGTGGCGTCCGGGACTGCGGGGCCGCTACTCGGGGTCCACGATCTCGCAGACGGCCTCGCCGCTGCCGACCGGGCTACCCGGCTCGGCGGTCAGGCCCTTGATGATGCCCGCGCGGTGGGCGTTGAGCGGCTGCTCCATCTTCATCGCCTCCAGCACCACGATGAGGTCGCCCTCGGCCACCTCGTCGCCGTCGGCGACGGCGACCTTCACGATCGTGCCCTGCATCGGCGAGGTGAGCGCGTTGGTGGACGGCGCCTTGACCGCCGCGCCGCTCTTGCTGCGCCGGGTCGGCTTCTTGGCGGTCGCCGCCTTGGCTGCGGCCGGGGCCGCGAGGGCGGCCGGCACGCGCACTTCGATGCGCTTGCCGTTCACCTCCACGACGTAGCTGGTCTTGTCCTCATCCTCCGTCTCGCCGAGGGTGCCCGTGTAGGGCTCGACCGTGTTGTCGAACTCGGTCTCGATCCAGTTCGTGTAGCAGCCGAACTGGCCGTCGGTCGCGGCGAACGCGGGGTCGTTCAGCACGACCTGGTGGAACGGGATCACGGTCGGCATGCCGTCGACCACCGTCTCGGCCAGCGCGCGCCGGGAGCGCTCGATGGCCTGCTGCCGGTCGGCGCCGGTGACGACGATCTTCGCGATGAGGGAGTCGAACGACCCCGGGACGGCCATGCCCTCCAGGTACCCCGCGTCCACCCGGACGCCGGGGCCCGTCGGCGGGACCCACTTGACCAGGGTGCCCGGCGCCGGCATGAAGTTGCGCCCCGCGTCTTCGGCGTTGATGCGGAACTCGATGCTGTGCCCGCGCAGCGCGGGGTCGTCGAAGCCCAGTTCTTCGCCGTCGGCGATGCGGAACATCTCGCGCACCAAGTCGAGGCCCGCGACCTCCTCCGACACCGGGTGCTCGACCTGGAGTCGCGTGTTCACCTCGAGGAAGGAGATCAGGCCGTCCTGGCCCACCAGGAACTCGCACGTGCCGGCGCCGACGTAGCCCGCTTCCTTCAGGATCGCCTTCGAGCTGGAGTACAGACGCTCGAGCTGCTCGTCGGTCAGGAACGGGGCCGGCGCCTCCTCGACCAGCTTCTGGTGCCGGCGCTGCAGGGAACAGTCCCGCGTCGACACGACGACGACGTTGCCGTGCGTGTCGGCCAGGCACTGCGTCTCGACGTGGCGGGGCTTGTCGAGGTAGCGCTCGACGAAGCACTCGCCGCGGCCGAACGCCGTGATCGCCTCGCGCGTCGCCGACTCGAACAACTCGGGGATCTCCTGGATCGTGCGGGCCACCTTCAGGCCGCGGCCGCCGCCGCCGAACGCGGCCTTGATCGCGATCGGGACGCCGTTCTCCTCGGCGAACTTCACGACCTCGTCGGCGTCGGCCACCGGGTCGGGCGTGCCCGGCACGAGGGGGGCGCCGACCTTCAGCGCGATGTGGCGGGCCTGCACCTTGTCGCCCAGCGACTCGATCGCCGCGGGCGGCGGGCCGATCCACGTCAGGCCGGCGTCGATCACGGCCTGGGCGAACGTGGCGTTCTCGGCGAGGAAGCCGTAGCCGGGGTGGACCGCGTCGGCGCCCGAGCGGGCCGCGACGTCGAGCAGCTTGTCGATGTCGAGGTACGTCTGCGCCGGGGTCATGCCGTTCAGCGCGAACGCCTCGTCGGCGAGCCTCACGAAGAGTCCGTCTGCGTCGGGATCCGCGTAGACCGCCACACTGGCGAGTCCGGCGTCCGCCGCCGCTCGGATGACACGGACCGCGATCTCGCCGCGATTCGCCACCAGGACCTTGGTGATGGGCACTGTTCCTCCTCGAATAGCCTGACGCCCGCAAGGGCCGCCTCACCTCGGAGTCTAGGGCTTAACCCCGGCCTCAGGTACCGCAAACCGATCCATTGGACCACCTCGACTCGACCGCGGCGTCGCGAGGGCCGGTGCGCAGCGGCGTCAGACGAACACGGCGATCGCGACCGGGATGATGACCAGGACGCCGAGCACCTGGAGCACCCGGTCGCCCATTACCACGTCCTCGGGCTCGCCCGCGTCGCCGGTGTCGATGCGCATCGCGTAGCGCAACAGCGCGAGCGTCAGCGGGGCGATGGACAGGGCCGTCCAATTGACGCCCCACAAGGGCGTGCGCTCGTGCGTCTCGAACGCCCACAGGCTGTAGCTCATGATGACCGCGCTGCACGAGACCGCCCACACGAAGCGGAGGTAGCTCGGCGTGTAGCGCCGCAGGGACGCCCGTGTGCCGGCCTCCGGCCCCAGCTCGATCATCTCGGAGTAGCGCTTGCCGGCCACCATGAACAGCGACCCGAACGACGCGACGAGCAGGAACCACTGCGACAGCGGGATGTCGGACGCCACGCCGCCCGCGATCGCGCGCAGCAGGAAGCCGGACGCGACCATCGCCAGGTCGATGATCGGCTGGTTCTTGAGGAACACCGAGTAGCCGACCTGCAGCACCCAGTAGGTGATCAGCACGGCCAGGAGCATCGGGGAGATCCACAGGCCCAGGGCGACCGCGCCCGCCAGGCAGAGGACCGCCATGATCATCGCCGTCGTCGTCGACAGCTCCCCGGCCGCGATCGGCCTGAACCGCTTCTTCGGGTGCTGCCGGTCGGACTCGACGTCACGCACGTCGTTGATCAGGTAGATGGACGCGCTGACCAGGCAGAACGACAGGAAGGCCCACGCGGTGTTCGCCAGGACGTACGGGTCGAACAGGCGGCCGGCGGCGATGGGGGCGGCGAACACCAAAATGTTCTTGACCCACTGCTTGGGGCGCATCGCCCGGAGGGGGGCGGGCAGCAGGGACCGGCGAGCCGGAACGTCGGAGTCGCCGTCGGTGAGATCGATGTCGGTCATAGCGCCGTCAGACTACTGGGACACCTGCCACAGGGCGTGCCACGGCACCCCCAAACCGGCGAGCATCGTGCGCAACAGCGGGAGGGAAATCCCGACCACGTTGTGCGGGTCGCCCTCGATGCCCGTCACGAACGCACCGCCGAGGCCGTCGATCGTGAACGCGCCGGCCACGTGCAGCGGCTCCCCGGACGCCACGTAGGCGTCGATCTCGGCGTCCGTCACGTCGGCGAAGTGGACCGTCGTGGCCGCGACCTCGGTGGCGCGCCTCGCGCCGGCGACCACGTGGTGGCCGGTGTAGAGCACGCCGGAGCGGCCGCGCAGGGCGCGCCAGGCCGCGACGGCGGCGTCCGGGGTGCCCGGCTTGCCGAGGGGCCGGCCGTCGAGGTCGAGCAGGGAGTCGCACGCCACGATCACGGCGTCCGGATGGCCGCCGCGCAGCTCGGCGACGACCGCCTCGCCCTTCAGCCGGGCGAGTTCGGCCGTCAGCTCGGCGGTGGACGCCGCCCGCACGCCGGACTCGTCGACTCCGGGCGCGTGCACGATCGGCTCGACGCCGGCCCGCCGCAGCACCTGCAGGCGCGCCGGCGAGGACGAGGCGAGGATCAGCCGCATCAGCGTCCGGAGAGGATATCTTT
>CALMAD010000074.1 GCA_937859105.1 uncultured Propionibacteriaceae bacterium | reverse complement strand
TCTTCCGATCTGGGGCGTCACTTGCCGGCGGGCGGCTCCTGGACGTCCGCGTCGGTGCCGGCCAGAGAATCGGGCAGCGTGACGAGCGCGCCGACGCCCTCGCCCGGGGCGGTGGGGTCGACCGACAGCGCGAAGTCGTCGCCGTGGGCCGACACGCCCGCGACGACGGCCGCGTCGATGGCCTTCGCCGCGTACTTCCTCCTGACCATCATCGGGTCCTGGCTGAGGTCGCGCACCAGCGCGACGCACATCCCGATCATGATCAGCACGAACGGCAGCGCGGCGATGATCGTGACCGTCTGCAGGCCGCTCAGGGCGTCCGAGCCGCCGGCGACCAGCATGATCGCCGCGGCCGCCCCGGTCGCGACGCCCCAGAAGATGACGACGGGACGCCGCGGCTCGATCGTGCCGTTCTCGCTGAGGGTGCCCATCACGATGGACGCCGCGTCGGCGCCGGAGACGAAGAAGATGCCGACCAGGATCATGACGAGCACCGACGTGACCGCCGGGATCGGCATGGTCTCGAGCAGGCCGAACAGCATGCCCTCCGACGACTCGACCGCACTCAGGTTCGCCCCGGACCGCTCCGCGTCGATCGCGGCCCCGCCGAACACGCAGAACCACACGAGGCTGACCAGGCTCGGCAGCAGCAGGACGCCGCCGACGAACTGCCGGATCGTCCGGCCGCGGGAGATGCGGGCGATGAACATGCCGACGAACGGCGTCCAGCTGACCCACCAGGCCCAGTAGAAGATCGTCCAGCTCGAGAGCCAATCGACCGAGTCCTGCCCGGTCACCGCCGTCCGCGCCGACATCTGCATCAGGTTCTGCAGGTAGGTGCCCAGCGTCGTGGGCATGAGGTTCAGGATCAGGACGGTCGGTCCGGCGACGAACACGAACGCCGCCAGCAGCACCGCGAGCACCATGTTGATGTTCGACAGGTACTGGATACCGCGGGCCACGCCCGACACGGCCGACAGGACGAAGCAGATCGTCAGCCCGGTGATCAGCAGCACGAGGAACGTGTTGCCCACATCCCCGATCCAGCCCACGATCGTCGCGCCGTGGGCGATCTGCAACGCGCCGAGGCCGAGCGACGTCGCCGAGCCGAACAGCGTCGCGAAGATCGCGAACATGTCGATGACCTTGCCGGCCGGGCCGTGCGCGTGGCGTTTGCCGAGCAGCGGCTCGAACACCGCGCTGATCGTCAGGGCACGGCCGCGCCGGAAGACGCCGTACGCGATCGCGATGCCGGCCACGGCGTAGATCGCCCAGGGGTGCAGCCCCCAGTGGAAGAGGGTCGTCGCCATCGCCGTCTGGATCGCGTTCTCGTTGCCCGGGGCGCCCGTGCCCGGCGGCGGCGTGAGAAAGTGCGCGATCGGCTCGGCCGCGCCGTAGAAGACCAGGCCGATGCCCATGCCGGCGCTGAACATCATCGCGATCCAGGAGGTGGTGTTGAACTCCGTCTCCTCGCCGTCGCGCCCGAGGGGGATGGCCCCATACTTGCTGAACGCCAGCCACAGCACGAAGAAGACGAAGCCGGTCGCGGCCGTCGTGAACAGCCACCCGGTGTTCGTGATCACCCACTTCAGGCCGGCGTTCGAGGCGTTCATCAGCGACGCGCGGTCGAGGGCGCCCCAGAGGACGAACGCGATCGACACCGCGGCCGTCACGCCGAAGACGACCTTGTCGAGGCTGCCTGGCGGTTCGTTCTCGAGGGCCTCGGGGGCGGGCTCGAGGGCGGGGTGGCTGGAGTCCAGCACCCGCCCCTGGCCGGTGAGCCGGGCCACCCCGGACGCGCCGCTGGATTGCAGCAATCCACGTCCGGGCTGGCGAGCGGAAGCACGGAGCGCATTCTTTCTCGCGCGTGCCGCGCTGCGCTCGCGTACGTCCCTGATGGAAGTCCCGTTCGGGGTCATCCGTTACCTCCTAGTGATCGGACCGCACCACCTTAGCTACACCGTCAAGGGTGTAGAAATGCATCTTTCCTTGTCAGAAGTTGAGCTCGTGGGAGCTATTCCGGGGTCCCGACGCCGCAGCCATCCTCTTTGCGCCGATTTCCGCCCGGGCTTCTTGCCTGCGGCAGGCACGCCTTTTCGCGCGATTCCGGCGGGCCGGACGATATGTCACCGAACCTTTGTATCGCGGTTTGTCGCATTGTGCGGGCGTGACATTTCGCGCTTTTCTGTACCCGATCCGCGGGCGACATCGATGCGGAAGCCAGGTGCGCCGGGACGCCTGCCGCCACCCGGCGCACCCGGCGCGGTCGCCGGGTGAGACCACCGTCTCCCCGCCACTGACCTCGCCCGCCACCGCACGATGGACGCCGGCCGCGGCGGGCGGCGTCCGCGCTTACAGTGAGGCGAACTCGGCAGCGACCGGTGTCCGCGGCCGTCGCCGCCGACCGCCCTCCACGGACGCCCACGACGGACGCACCCGCACCGACGCCCGAGCGGAACCACAGCAGCGAGAAGAGGCACCCATGGAGCCGGATCAGACGCACCCCTCCCACCCGACGCAGCGGTCGGCCACGATGGACGGAAACGAGGCCGCCGCGCGCGTCGCGCACGCGCTCAGCGAGGTGATCGCGATCTACCCGATCACGCCCAGCTCGGCGATGGCCGAGGCGGCGGACACGTGGAGCTCCGCCGGGCGTCCGAACATCTGGGGCTCGGTGCCGACGGTGGTCGAGATGCAGTCCGAGGGCGGGGCCGCGGGCGCGTTGCACGGCGCGGTCACGAAGGGCGCGCTGGGGACGACGTTCACGGCGTCCCAGGGGCTGCTGCTGATGATCCCGAACATGTTCAAGATCGCGGGCGAACTGACGCCGACCGTGATTCACGTCGCGGCGCGCGCGGTCGCGACGCACGCGCTGAGCATCTTCGGCGACCACTCCGACGTCATGCTCTGCCGCGGCACCGGCTTCGCGATGCTCGACTCGACGACCGTGCAGGAGGCCCACGACTTCGCGCTCGTCTCGCACGCGGCGACGCTGCGGACGCGCGTCCCGTTCCTCCACTTCTTCGACGGCTTCCGGACCAGCCACGAGGAGAGCAAGATCAACCTGCTCTCCCCCGAGGATCTGCGCGCGCTCGTGCGCGACGAAGACGTCCTCGACTACCGCGCGCGCGGGCTCACGCCCGACCGGCCGGACGTCCGCGGCACCGCGCACAACCCCGACACCTACTTCCAGGGCCGCGAGGCGGTCAACGCGTTCTACGACGCCGTGCCCGGCGTCGTCGCGGAGTGCTTCGACGAGCTCGCCGAGCGCACCGGACGCCGGTACTCGCTCGTCGAGTACCACGGCGCCCCGGACGCCGACCGGGTCGTCGTCGTGCTCGGCTCCGGCTGGGGGACGACCGTGGAGGCCGTCGACGAGCTGAACCGCCGGGGCGAGAAGGTCGGCGCGGTGACGCTGCGCCTGTACCGGCCGTTCCCGGTCGCCGACCTGGTCGCCGCGCTGCCGGCGTCCGTGCGCCGGATCGCCGTCTTGGACCGCACGAAGGAGCCGGGGGCGTCCGCGGAGCCGCTGCACAGCGACGTGCTCGTGGCGCTCGCCGAGAACGCCGGTCATTTCGACGGCGGCCTGCCGCTCGTCATCGGCGGGCGGTTCGGGCTCGGCAGCAAGGACTACACGCCCGCGATGGCCGCCGCCGTCTACACCGAGCTGGCGACCGAGTCCCCGCGCCCGCGCTTCACGGTCGGCATCACCGACGACGTGACGGGCCTGTCGCTGCCGGTCGACGCTTCGTTCCGGCCCGAGTCGGACGCCCTCACGGCCGTCTTCTACGGGCTCGGCTCCGACGGCACGGTCGGGGCGTCCAAGAACTCGGTGAAGATCATCGGCAGTGACGAGGGCCGCTACGCGCAGGGCTACTTCGTGTACGACTCGCGCAAGTCTGGGTCGAGCACGATCAGCCACCTGCGGTTCGGCGACCGGCCGATCCACTCGGCCTACCTCATCGAGGAGGCCGACTTCATCGCCGTCCACCAGTTCAACCTGCTGGCGCAGATGCCGACGCTCGACATCGCGAAGCCGGGCGCGACCGTGCTCATCAACAGCCCCTACCCGGCCGAGGAGACGTGGGCGCACCTCCCCGTCGAGGTGCAGCGGATCATCATCGACAAGAGCCTCCAGCCCTACGTGATCAACGCCCTCGACGTCGCGAAGGCGGCCGGCATGGGCAAGCGGATCAACACGGTCATGCAGCCGTGCTTCTTCTACCTGTCGGGGGTCGTCCCGCAGGACGAGGCCCTCGCGAAGATCAAGAAGTCGGTCGAGGAGACCTACGGGCGCAAGGGGCGCGTGATCGTCGAGCGCAACTGGGCGGCCATCGACGGCGCGATCGCAGCGCTGCACCGGCTGGAGGTCCCGGATGCCGCGGCCGGCGTCCGGCATCGGATGCCCGCCGTGCCCGACGAGGCCCCCGACTTCGTGAAACTCGTCACCCAGAAGATGCTGCACGGCGAGGGCGACGCGATCCCCGTGAGCGCGATGCCCACCGGGGGTGTCTGGCCGACCGGCACGGGCAAGTACGAAAAGCGTGGCATCGCGGAGGAGATCCCGATCTGGGACGCGTCCCTCTGCATCGACTGCGGCAAGTGCGCGATGGTGTGCCCGCACGCGGCGATCCGGGTGAAGATCATGCCCGACTCCGACCTCGAGGGCGCGCCCGAAACCCTCTCCCACAAGCAGTACAAGGCGCGGAACCTCCCCAACCACCAGCTCATCGTGCAGGTCGCCCCCGACGACTGCACCGGCTGCGGGGTGTGCGTCGACATCTGCCCGGCGCACTCGAAGACCGAGGTGAAGCACAAGTCGATCAACATGGAGAACCGCCTGGAGCACCTGGACGCCGAGCGGGCCAACTTCGACTTCTTCCTCGGCATCCCCGAGATCGACCGGACGGCCGTCCGGCACGATCAGGTGAAGGGCGCCGCGCAACTCCAGCCGCTGTTCGAGTTCTCGGGGGCGTGCTCCGGCTGCGGCGAGACGCCGTACATCCGGGCGATCACGCAACTCTTCGGCGACCGGATGGTCGTCGCGAACGCGACCGGCTGCTCGTCGATCTACTCCGGCAACCTGCCGACGACGCCCTACGCGACGAACCCCGACGGGCGCGGCCCGGCCTGGAGCAACTCGCTGTTCGAGGACAACGCCGAGTTCGGCCTCGGCATGCGGCTGGCCTGGGAGCAGCAGAACGCCGAGGCGCGCCGCCTGCTCTCAGCGCTGGCGTCCCAGCCGGACGCCTCCCTCGACGCCGGTCTGGTCGCCGGCCTCCTGGACGCCGACCAGTCCACCGAGGAGGGCATCGCCGCCCAGCGCGCGCGGGTGGCGTCCCTGAAGGAGGCCCTCGCGGGCCTCGACGCGCCGGACGCGCGGCTGCTCGAGTCGGTCGCCGACGAGCTGGTCACGAAGTCGGTCTGGATCATCGGCGGCGACGGCTGGGCCTACGACATCGGGTACGGCGGCCTCGACCACGTGCTGGCGTCGGGGGCGAACGTGAACATCCTGGTGCTCGACACGGAGGTGTACAGCAACACGGGCGGGCAGTCGTCCAAGGCGACGCCGCGCGGGGCCGTCGCGAAGTTCGCGACGGGCGGCAAGAAGACCGCCAAGAAGGACCTGGGGCTCATCGCGCAGACCTACGGCAACGTCTACGTCGCGCAGATCGCGATGGGCGCGAACCAGCAGCAGGCCGTCCGCGCTCTGCTGGAGGCCGAGGCGTGGGACGGCCCGAGCGTCGTGATCGCCTACAGCACGTGCATCAGCCACGGCATCGACATGACGACGTCGATGAGCCATCAGGGGGACGCGGTGGCGTCCGGGTACTGGCCGCTGTACCGCATCCGCCCGAGCGAGAGCGAATCGACGACCCCGCTGACGCTCGACTCGAAGGCCCCCGACGGGTCGATCGAACGCTTCCTCGCCAGCGAGCCGCGGTTCGCGATGCTGCGGCGGTCCGACCCCGAGCGGGCCGGCACGCTGTGGGACCTCGCCGGCGACGACGTCTCGGAGCGCTGGCGTTACTACGATCAGATGTCGTCCGTCGAGCGCGCGGTCACGGCCGAGCGCCCGGCGCCCGCCGACGGCGCGACCGGCGCCGGCGGCGTCCAGGGAACGGAGAAGTGAGGCGATGAGCGAGCGTCCGGATCTGTCCACCACCTACCTCGGGCTGTCGCTGGCCGGGCCGGTGATCGCCTCGGCGGGCCCGCTGACGCGGACCCCCGAGGACATGCTGGCGCTGCAGGACGCCGGCGCGGCGGCCATCGTCCTGCCGAGCCTGTTCCAGGAGGAGGCCGAGGCGGAGGAGATGCAGGCCTTCGACATGGCCGAGATCGGCGACGGCTTCGCCGAGTTCGACTCGGCCCCGCTGCCGCCCGCCGACCTGGACGACGTCGGTCCCAACCGGCACGTGAACCTCGTGAAGGCGGCGAAGCAGGCGCTGACGATCCCGGTGATCGGCAGCGTGAACGGCTCCACCGAGGGCGGGTGGCAGCGGTACGCGACGCTGCTGCAGGACGCCGGCGCCGACGCCGTCGAGCTGAACCTGCACTCGGTGAACGCCGACCCCCAGGCACTGCCCGCCGACATCGAGGACCGCTACCTCCGCGTGATCGCCGGGGTGAAGTCCGCGTTGAGCGTGCCGTTGGCGGTGAAGATGTCGAGCCACTTCACGTCGGTGTCGAACTTCGCCAGCCGCGCCCGGGACGCCGGCGCCGACGCGCTCGTGCTGTTCAGCAACGTGTACGGCACCGACATCGACCTCGACGAGCTGACGATGGTGCCGCGGGTGACGCTGTCGTCGTCCGACCGGATCCGGCTGCCCATGCGCTGGATCGGCATCGTCAGCGCGCAGCAGAAGGGGCTCGACCTGGCCGCGTCGTCCGGGGTGCACACGTGGGAGGACGCCCTGAAGCTGCTGCTCGTGGGCGCGAACGTGGTCTGCACGACGTCGGCCGTGCTGCAGGGCGGCCCCGAGGCGGTGACCGGCATGCTCGACGGGCTGCGGTCGTGGCTCGCCGAGCGCGGGTACGACTCGGTGGAGCAGCTGCGGGGCTCGATGAACTTCGCCTCCGTCGGCGACCCCGGCGCGTACGAGCGGGACGCCTACATGAAGGTCATCACCAGCACGCCGGTCGCCTGAGCGGCCGGCGGCCTCCCGGTGGCGTGCCGGCGG
>CALMAD010000073.1 GCA_937859105.1 uncultured Propionibacteriaceae bacterium | reverse complement strand
GGCGTCGGCTACGAGCCGCAGTTGGACGCCCTCGCCGAGGGCGTCGACGTGGTCGTCGGCACCCCCGGACGCCTGCTGGACCTGGTGAACCGCCGCGACCTCGACCTCAGCCACGTCCGGGTGCTCGTGCTCGACGAGGCCGACGAGATGCTCGACATGGGCTTCCTGCCCGACGTCGAGCGGCTGATCGGGAAGACGCCGTCGTCCCGGCAGACGCTGCTGTTCTCGGCGACGATGCCGGCCGCGATCGTCGGCCTGGCGCGCATGCACCTGAACCAGCCGGTGAACATCCGCGCCGAGTCGCAGGACGCGAAGATGACCGTCCCCGACACGACGCAGTTCATCTACCAGGCGCACGACCTCGACAAGCCGGAGATCGTCGCCCGCATCCTGCAGGCCGAGGGCGCCGGCAAGATGATGGTCTTCACGCGCACCAAGCGCGCGGCCCAGCGGCTCGCCGACGACCTCGAGGAGCGCGGCTTCAGCGCCACCTCCATCCACGGCGACCTGTCGCAGGCGCTGCGCGAGAAGGCGCTCAAGCGATTCCGCGACGACAAGGTGCAATGCCTCGTCGCGACCGACGTCGCCGCCCGCGGCATCGACGTCGCCGACATCACCCACGTCGTGAACTATGAGTGCCCTGACGACGAGAAGACGTACGTGCACCGCATCGGCCGCACGGGCCGCGCGGGCGCGAAGGGCATCGCGGTCACGCTGGTCGACTGGTCCGACGTGACCCGCTGGAAGGTCATCAACAAGGCCCTGCAGCAGGATTTCGACACCCCCGTCGAGACCTACTCCACCTCCCCGCACCTGTTCACCGACCTCGGCATCCCCGAGGGCACGCGGGGCCGGCTGAAGGATCCGGCCCCCGTCGAGCGCAAGGAGCGCAAGGAGCGCGAACGCAAGCGCGAGCCGCGTCCCGCGTCGAACCGGCAGCGCCGTCGCCTGCGCAACGGTCAACCGCAGGACGCCGACGGCGTCCGGTCGGCCGAGAAGCCCAAGAAATCCGAGGAGTCCGATCAGGGCGGCCCGAAGGACACGCACGACGGGTCGGGCGAGGCGTCCGGCACGCGCGAGCACGGCGACGGCTCGGGCGAGGGCCACAAGCGTCGCCGTCGCCGCCGTGGCGGCCGCGGGCGCTCGCACCGCTCGGAGACGCACGAGGGTTCCGCGCCCGCCGAGTCTCCGGCGACCGAGGGCTGACAAGCCCGGACGCCGGCCGTGCGGCCGTCGTCACGGGCGTCCGCGCCCACGGACATCGGCGACCCGCCGCGCCCTCCGCGTTTGACTGGCGCGCCCGCTCCGGACAGGATCGGACGTATGCATCAGGTCCAAGGAGTGATCGCGCGCGCCCAGGGCGCGCCCGTGGAGGTCGTGACCGTCAACGTGCCCGATCCGGGCCCGGGTGAGGCGCTCGTGCGCGTGCAGGCGTGCGGGGTCTGCCACACAGACTTCCACTACCGCGAGGGCGGCATCGGCGACGACTACCCGTACCTGCTCGGCCACGAGGCGGCGGGCGTCGTGGAGTCCGTCGGCCAGGGCGTCACGGAGGTTTCGCCCGGCGACTACGTCGTTCTGAACTGGCGCGCCGTCTGCGGCGAGTGCCGGGCCTGCCGCCGCGGCGAGCCCTGGTACTGCTTCGCCACGCACAACGCGACCCAGCGCATGACCCTGGTCGACGGCACGGAGCTCTCCCCCGCGCTCGGCATCGGCGCGTTCCAGGAGCTGACGCTGGTGGCCGCCGGGCAGTGCACGCCGGTGAATCCGGACGCCCGCCCGGCCGTCGCCGGGCTCCTCGGCTGCGGCGTGATGGCCGGGCTCGGCGCCGCGCTCAACACCGCCGCGATCCAGCGCGGCGAGTCCGTCGCGGTCATCGGCTGCGGCGGGGTGGGCGCGGCCGCCATCGCGGGCGCGCGGCTGGCGGGCGCGACGACGATCGTCGCGGTCGACGTCGACGAGCGCAAGCTCGCGTGGGCGTCCGAGCTGGGCGCGACGCACACGGTCGACAGCCGGGTGCAGGACGCTGTGGAGGCGGTCAAGTCGCTCACGGACGGCTTCGGCGCCGACGTCGTGATCGACGCGGTGGGCCGCCCCGAGACCTACAAGCAGGCGTTCTACGCCCGCGATCTGGCGGGCCGGGTCGTGCTCGTGGGCGTCCCCACGCCCGAGATGACCCTCGAGCTGCCGCTGCTGGACGTGTTCAGCCACGGTGGCTCGCTCAAGTCCTCCTGGTACGGCGACTGCCTGCCGACCAGGGATTTCCCGATGCTGATCGACCTGTACCTGCAGGGCCGGCTGCCGCTGGACGCCTTCGTCACCGAGGAGATCGGCCCCGGTGACATCGAGGACGCCTTCGCGAAGATGGGCCGCGGCGAGGTGCTGCGGTCGGTCGTGGTGTTCGGGGAGGAGTCGTGAACGCCCGCGTCGACCACGCCGTCACGTCGGGCACGTTCAGCCTCGACGGGGAGACGTTCGACGTCGACAACAACGTCTGGGTGATCGGCGACGACGACGCCTGCTACGTCGTCGACGCCCCGCACGACGTCGACGCGATTCTGGGCGCCGTCGGCGGACGCCGCGTCCTCGCGGTGCTCTGCACCCACGGGCACGACGACCACGTGAGGTACGCGCCCGAGCTGGGCCGGCGGGTGGACGCGCCGGTGCTCCTCCATCCCGACGACCTGCCGGTCTGGCGGCTCACGCACGACGCCGACCCCGACGGTCCCCTCGCGGACGGCCAGACGTTCGAGGTGGGCGGCACGACGCTGACCGTGCTGCACACGCCCGGCCACAGCCCCGGCTCGGTGTGTCTGGTCGCGCCCGACCTGGGGGCCGTGTTCACGGGCGACACGCTGTTCGAGGGCGGTCCCGGCGCCACCGGACGCAGCTTCAGCAGCCACGACGTCATCGTCGCCTCGATCAGGGAGCGGCTCTTCGCCCTGCCCGACGACACGGTCGTCCACACCGGCCACGGGCCCGACACGACGATCGGCGCGGAGAAGGGGAACGTCTAAGAGCCGAACGCACGAGAGCGGACGCCGGCGGCGTCCGCTCTCGTGTCTGGCGATCGTCGGGCGCGCGCTACAGGCCGAAGAGGATCGCGGTCGCGGTCGCCCCCACCTGGAGCGCGAAGACCAGCCAGAGCACCACCGACATGCCGGCGCGGCCGTGCCGGTAGCCGCTGCGGGCGGCGCCGATGCCGACGAAGAGCCCGACGAAGGCGACCAGGGGCACGAGCAGGCCGAACGAGGGGCGCAGGCACCCGGCGGCAGCGCAGCCGATGAGTCCGTCGCGGGAGGAGTCGAGGACGAATCCGAGCGCCAGGGCAGCCACCAGCGTCATGGCGCACAGGGCGGCGGCAGACCACTCCCACCACAGCCCCAGGCCCCGGCTGCGGCCGGTCTGCCCGATGTCAGCCGCAGCAGGCGGCTGCGGGCGCAGCACAGCGCTCACGTTCCTCATCTCCCCCGAGTTTCGGCCCGAACCCCACGACTCTCTCCCATGCGCAGGGGTGTATGAAAGACCCCCGAGGGGTGACCGACTCTCGGGTGACGTGCCTCGTCACTTCGTGTTTCCAGGGTGCTCCGACCTGCTCGGCGCCGGCACACCCCAGGGTGGCCGGCGCCCAAAACCACCCTTAGGAGTACTGCATGCCCATCGCCGCCCGGACGTCACCGAGCGTCGCGTCCGCCACCTCGTTGGCCCGCGCGTTGCCGCGCGCGAGGACGCCGGCGAGGTACGCCGGGTCGTCCGCGAGGTCGGTCCGCCGCTCGCGCACCGGCGCGAGGGTCTCGTTGAGGGCCTCGGTGAGCATCTTCTTCAGCGTTCCGCCGCCGCCGTTGCCGATCTCGTCGGCGATCGCGCGCGGATCGCGTCCGGTGCACAGGCCGGTGAGGTGCAGCAGGTTGGCGACCTCGGGGCGCGTGTCGGGGTCGTAGGTGATGAACCGCTCCGAGTCGGTGACGGCGCGCTTGATGAGCTTCGCCGTCTGGTCGGCCGTCATCCCGAGCTCGATCGTGTTCCCCTTGCTCTTGCTCATCTTCGTGCCGTCGGTGCCGAGGATCAGCGACCCGCCGATCGTCAGCAGGGCCTCCGCTTGGGGGAAGACCGGCTCGTCGGGCGTCACGCGGCCGTAGCGCTCGTCGAACCGCCGGGCGACGACGCGGGTCTGTTCGAGGTGGGGCAGCTGGTCCTTGCCGACGGGCACGAGGTTCGCCTTGCAGAACAGGATGTCCGCGGCCTGGTGCACCGGGTAGGTGAGCAGCAGGCCGGACATGGGGCGTCCGCCGGTCGCCTCGTGTTCGGACTTGACCGTCGGGTTGCGGTACAGCTCGGAGTCGGTCACGAGCGACAGGAACGGCAGCATGAGCTGGTTGAGCGCCGGCACGGCGCTGTGGGTGAAGATCGTGGTCTTGACCGGGTCGATGCCGATCGCGAGGTAGTCGGTGAGCAGCGAGTACACCCGGTCGCGGATCGCGCCGGTGCCGTCGCGGTCCGCGATCACCTGGTAGTCGGCGATCACGATGAACGTCTCGACGCCCGCGTTCTGCAGCCGCAGCCGGTTCGTCAGCGACCCGAAGTAGTGGCCGATGTGGAGGTTGCCCGTCGGGCGGTCGCCCGTCAGCATCCGGAACCCGCTCGGGTCCTTCCCGATCTGCTCCTCGATCGCCGCGCTGCGCTCCTCGGTTCTGCGCAGGGACGCCTCCGACGTGGACGCCGCGAGGCTTTCGCCCGCGTCGGCCTCGTCTCGGTGCTCGATCGTGGGATCGGAGGCCTGCTCGGTCATGATTCTCCGTTTCTCGGACGCCGCGGGCGGACATACGAAACGGCCGCCTACGAGACGGCCGTGCGATGGGTAGGAAGGGTCAGCAGCCGCCTGGACGGCGCCACCAACCCCGAATCTGCATGGCCCCACCCTAGTCCATCGGAACCATGGGCTCTACCTGCCCGCGATTGACCAAAAGTGCAGAATCCAGCACCGATCGGTCAGATGTGCTGTCGGGATATTGCGACCCCTGTCGGCATGCGCCAGTCTCAGGCCAGCCGTCGCTGACGGTGCTCTTTCCACCCCAACCACCCCGGGACGACCGCAGAGGCCGCAGCCCAGACAGGGAGTGACTCAAGAAACACACAAAGACGCTCGCCACGCTCGCCGCCGTAACGGTCCTAACCCTCACGAGTGCGGGCCCCGCGTGGGCAGGCTCGCAGATCAGCGGTTCCCTGAACAAGAACGGCACCCTTGTGAAGTATCCGACGTTCCGGTATCACGACGAAGCCGAGTTCACTCGGATCTACCTGTCTGACTCGGTGGACAACTGGAGTCGCTTCGCTCTGAGGAACACATCCGGGACGCCGGCGACCGGAGAGGTGCA
>CALMAD010000072.1 GCA_937859105.1 uncultured Propionibacteriaceae bacterium | reverse complement strand
CATGCCACGGCGTCCGGACGCCTCAGCCCTCGATCTCCAGCGTGTCTTCGAGCGGGGCGAGGCGGCCCAGCATCTCGTCGTGCAGCAGCCCGTTGGTGACCAGCGCGCCCGGGCCCACCGGGCCGTCGCGGCCGTCCAGGTTCGTGAAACGCCCGCCGGCCTCGGTGACGATCGGCACCAGCGCGGCCATGTCGTGCAGCGCGAGCTCGGGCTCGGTCGCGATGTCGACGGCACCCTCGGCGAGCAGCATGTAGCTCCAAAAGTCGCCGTAGGCGCGGGTGCGCCAGCAGTCGCGCAGCAGGTCGACGAACGCCTGCCCACGCCCCGAGTTCACCCAGCCGCCGATCGAGCTGTAGCTGAGCGAGGCGTCGGCGACCGCGTCGACGCGCGACACGGAGATGCGGCTGGCACTCATGAGCGTCTTGCCCGTGAACGCGCCGTTGCCCTTGGACGCCCACCAGCGCTTCTGCAGCGCGGGCGCGGACACGAGGCCGACGACGACCTCCTCGCCCTGCATCAGCGCGATCAGCGTCGCCCACACCGGGACGCCGCGGACGAAGTTCTTCGTGCCGTCGATCGGGTCGATCACCCACCGGCGCGGGCCCCAGCCGGTGTCGCTGCCCTCCTCGCCGTGCACCGCGTCGCGAGGGCGGGCGCGCCGCAGGGTGCGACGGATCGCCTCCTCGACGGCGACGTCGGCGTCGGACACGGGGGTGAGATCGGGTTTGGTCGTCACCTGGAGGTCTTGCGCCTTGAACCGCGTCATCGTCAGCGAATCCGCGTTGTCGGCCAGCACGTGGGCCAAGCGCAGGTCGTCCAGGAGGGATTGATCAACCATGGGGGAGAGCCTATCGGGCGCGGCGAGGCGACCGCGTCACCGGTCGTAGCTCGGCGGGGTCATCCACGCCCGTTCCATCCGGCGGAACGAGTCGAGACGGCTCGCGCGGAGGCGTCCGTCGGCGACGGCGGCGTCCAGGGCGCACTCGGGCGCCGACGAGTCGTGCTGGCAGCCGCGGGGGCAGTCTTCGACGATCTCGGCGAGGTCGCCGAACGCCGCGACGATCGCGTCGGCGG
The DNA here is from genome assembly GCA_937859105.1 of uncultured Propionibacteriaceae bacterium. Taxonomy (GTDB): domain Bacteria; phylum Actinomycetota; class Actinomycetes; order Propionibacteriales; family Propionibacteriaceae; genus Propioniciclava. The sequence continues at coordinate 3,100 of CALMAD010000072.1, read as the reverse complement.
TCACGTGCGACAGCCCGAACGACCGGACGCCCGGGGTGTCGATGATCCAGCCGCCCGGGGCGGGGAGGGGGAGGGCGATGGCCGACGTCGACGTGTGGCGGCCGCGCCCGGTGACGACGTTGACGTGGCCGGTCGCGCGGTCGGCGTCGGGGATGAGCGCGTTGACGAGCGTCGACTTGCCGACGCCCGAATGGCCGACGAGCACGGTCGTGTGGCCGGCGAGGCGGTCGCGGAGTTCGGTGAGGTCGGCGTCCGGTTCGGTGACGACGATGTCGAGGTCGAGGTCGGCGTATTCGGCCGCCAGGGCGTCCGGGAAGGCGAGGTCGGCCTTGGTGAGGATGAGCAGCGGGGCCAACCCGCCGACGTACGCGGCGACCAGGATGCGGTCGATCATGCCGGGACGCGGCGGCGGGTCGGCCAGGGCCGTCACGATGCCGAGTTGGTCCGCGTTCGCGACGATCGGACGCTCCGACGGGTCGTCGTCGTCGGCGGTCCGGCGCAGCACCGTCGTGCGCTCGACGACCTCGACGATGCGCGCGAGCGTGCCCTCGCTGCCCGAGGTGTCGCCGACCACGCGCACCTCGTCGCCGACGATGACGCCCTTGCGGCCCAACTGGCGGGCCTTCGTGGCGAGCACCTCGCGGCGGCCGTCGGCGTTGTCGAGCAGCAGCCGATAGCGGCCGCGGTCGACCGTCAGGACGCGGCCGGTCTCGGCGTCGGAGTAGTCGGGGCGATCCTTCGTCCGCGGGCGCGTCCGCCGTGGCGGACGCCCGTAGGACGCCTCCTCGTCGCGCCCGTAGCCGTGCCTACCCACCGACGAGCCCCTCCCACAGGCGCGGGAAGTCGGCGATGGTCTTCGTCGTGCAGGAGACGTCGTCCAGCACGACGCCGTCGACCGCCAGCCCGACGACCGCGGCGGCGTGGGCCATCCGGTGGTCAGCGTACGTGTGGAACTCGGCGCCGGTGAGGCGTCCGGGTGTGATCTGTAGCCCGTCCGCCGTCTCCCGGACGTCCGCCCCCAGCGCCCCGAACTCGGCGGCCAGGGCCGCGAGCCGGTCCGTCTCGTGATGGCGGATGTGCGCCACCCCTCGCAGCCGCGACGGCCCGTCGGCCAACACGGCCAGGGCCGTGGCGATCGGCGTCAGCTCGGCGGCGTCGACGAGGTCGACGTCGGCGCCGGTGAGGCCGTCGGCCGTGACGCGCACGGCGTCCGGCAGCCGCGTGACGCGCGCCCCGAACGCCTCCAACGCGGCAAGGATCGCGTCGCCCGCCTGCAGGGTGACCGCCGGCCAGGCGAGTTCGACCGTGCCGCCGGTCACCATGCCGGCGGCCAAGAAGGTGGCCGCGTTGACCAGGTCGGTCTCGATGGCCTCGTCGGACGCCGCGATCGCTCCGGGCTCGACCCGCCAGGACGTCGGCCCCGTCGCCTCCACCAGGACGCCGCGCCGGCGCAGCATCTCCACCGTCATGCCGATGTAGGCCGGACTGGGCAGCGGGGGACCCTCGTGACGCAGCGTCAGCCCGCCGTCGAAACGAGCGGACGCGAGCAGCAGCCCTGAGACGAACTGGCTGGAGCCGGAGGCGTCGATCGTCGCCTCACCCCCCGGGACGCCCCCGGCGCCGCACACGGCGAACGGCAGCCCCTCGGGATGGTCGACGCGGACGCCGACCTGACGCAAGCCGTCGAGCAGCGGAAAGACGGGCCGCGCGGACGCCTCCGCGTCCCCGGAGAACGACGAACGCCCCGACGCCAGCGCGGCGATCGGGGGCAGGAAGCGCATGACTGTGCCGGCGAGGCCGACCTCCACCGCGCCCGGCACGAACCGGGCGGGGGGATCGACGCGGACGACCCCGTCGCCCGCGTCGACGAACCCGACCCCCAGCGCGGACAGCCCCGCGCGCATCAGGCGGGTATCGCGCGCGTCAAGGACGCCGGTGAGCGTCGAGGGGCCATCGGCGAGCGCGGCGAGCACGTACCCGCGCGCGGTCGCCGACTTCGAGCCGGGCACCACCACACGACCGGTGACCGGGCGCCCCGGGGTCGGGGCGCCCCATTTCATCGGCACGGCCCGGCGAGGTGCGTCACGGCAGCTTCGCCTTGAGGTCCTTCGTGGACCGGTCGAGCTGCTTGCGCGTGCGCTTGCCGAACCGCTCGGCGTCCTTCGCCAGCGACTCGGAACGCTTGCGCGCCTGCTGCCCCAGCCGGTAGCTGAAGTCGTTGGCGCGCCAGCCGAGGCTGGGGTTGCCCTTGGTGTCCTGGCTGACGACGAGCGCGGCCCCGGTGAGCGCCAGATTGCGCAGGAAGATGGAGCGCGCGGCCTTCTTGTCGGCCGCCCCGCGCGGGTTGGACGCGATCAGGTGCGGCAGCATCGAGACGGCCGCGAGCGTGCCGCCGCCCCGCGTCGAGATGTTCGTGAACATCCCCAGCCCGCCGAGGATGGACGCGACGCCGTTGAGACGCACCAGGTTCTTGGTGTCCTCCGGAACGTAGGCACTCACGGCCTCGGGGAGCGTGCGCTGCGCCAGCGGGACGAACTTCGCGGCGAGCGGCTCCGCCGCCGGTACGAGAGCCTCCGGATCCTTCAGGGCCTTGACCCCGTTGGAGACGAAAACGGTGGCCAGCATGGCCCGGCCCACTCCACGTAGAAGGTTCATGCCCTATTACTAGCGCGGATGGGCCGCCGGGCCAACCCCTGGCGGCGGGCGTGTGGCGTCCGCGTGGCCGGAATATGCCGCCCACTGGACGGGTTGTACAGGTCGTGAGCATGACGATCGCCGAACCCAGTGCCCGTGCGGGTGGCCGCAGCGGGCTGCGGAGCCCGGTACTCTCGTACGCGATGACTCTGCCGCCAGCTTCCGACACCGACTCGGTCGACCTCGCCCAGGAGACCCCGCACGAGCGTGACGAGCGCTTCGAGCGCGACGCGCTGCCGTTCATGGATCAGTTGTACGGTGCCGCGCTGCGCATGACGCGCAACCCCTCTGATGCGGAAGACGTGGTGCAGGAGGCGTACGCGAAGGCGTACGCGTCGTTCCACCAGTTCAAGCCGGGCACGAACCTCAAGGCGTGGCTCTACCGCATCCTCACCAACACCTACAT
>CALMAD010000071.1 GCA_937859105.1 uncultured Propionibacteriaceae bacterium | reverse complement strand
AAACGCACACGGGTGCGCTTGTCGGACGCTGGTAGCGTCGGTGCATGGAACGTCGCGCCGTCGCCTCGCTCGCCCCTCTTGCCTCCCTGAGTGCCGCCTGCCTGATCCTCACCGCGTGCGCCCCGACGCCCGCGGCCCGCACCTCGCCCGGCACCCCGTCCTCGCCCGCCACGTCGGCGGCCTCCCCCAGCGACACCGCCGGAACCGCCGCCGCCTCCCCCGCCACCGCGATGCCGACCGCGCCCGACGGGCGTCCGTTCGCCACGCGCGAGGTGGCCAAGTTCGGCGAGCCCTGGGCGATGGCCTTCCTGCCCGGCACGAACCTGCTCGCGATCACCGAACGCTCGGGCACCCTGCACGTCCGCGACCAGGAATCGGGGCGGACGATCGAGGTCTCCGGCGTCCCCGACGTGGTCGCGGAGGGCCAAGGCGGGCTCGGCGACGTCGTGCCGGGACCCACGTACGCGTCCGACCAGCGCATCTACCTCAGCTGGGCCGAGCGCGGCGACGGCGGCGTCGGCGCGGCGGTGGGCCGCGCGCGGCTCGTCGTCGACGGCGACGCCGCCCGGCTCGACGGCCTCGAGGTGATCTGGCGCCAGACCCCCAAGGTCTCGGGGGCGGGCCACTTCAGCCACCGCATCGCGTTCTCCCCCGACGGGCAGTACCTGTTCGTCAGCTCCGGCGACCGGCAGAAGATGCAGCCGGCGCAGGATCTGACGAACACCCTCGGCACGATCGTCCGGCTGACGCCCGACGGCCGGCCCGCCCCCGGCAACCCGTTCGCCGACCGCGGCGGCGTCACCGCCGAGATCTACAGCTACGGCCACCGCAACGTCCTCGGCCTGGCGTTCGACGCCGACGGCCGGCTGTGGGCGTCCGAGATGGGCCCCCAGGGCGGCGACGAGTTGAACCTCATCAAGCCGGGCGCGAACTACGGGTGGCCGCGGGCGTCCAACGGCTCTCACTACGGCGGACGCGACATCCCCGACCACCGGGCGGGCGACGGCTTCGAGGCGCCGAAGGTCTTCTGGACGCCGTCGATCTCGCCCGGCTCGCTCATGATCTACTCCGGCGACCGCTTCGGGGCGTGGAAGGGCGACGCGTTCCTCGGCGCGCTGTCGGGGCGGGCGCTCGTGCGCGTCCACCTCGACGGCGAGAACGCGACGAATGCCGATCAGTGGGACATGGGCCAGCGCATTCGCGACGTCGTGCAGGGGCCGGACGGCTCGATCTGGGTCCTCGAAGACACGCCGGGCGGACGCCTGCTGCAGCTGAATCCGGTCTCCTAGCTGAGATTTCACGCCGCCCGGTGTAAGTTGACCGCACCGGTTCGGGGCGCCCCAGGGCGTCCCGTCGCAAGAGGGAACCCGGTGTAAATCCGGGACTGCCCCGCAGCGGTAAGTGGGAACGACGTCACACCACGCACTGGGCCGACGGCCTGGGAAGCGGTGGCGAAGGAACCGCCTCACGGCGAGCGCCCACGAGTCCGAAGACCTGCCGGTCGCGCGCCTCGGCGCGCGTGTCAGCCTCGTGGGCGGCTTGGGCGGTTCGGCGTTTCGCGTCGGCTCCGGTCTCCCCCGCGGCATGTCAGCGAGGGAAGGCACACCGAATGAATCACCATCTCCCACAGCCGGACGCACGCGTCCGGGTGCACACGTTCCACGGCGCGCACGCGTTGCGTCTCGCCCACCTGCTGGTGGGCGCCTGGACGCCTGAGGGGCTGGGTTCGCTGGCCGCGGTCTCCGCCGGCCGGCTCCACCTGGTCACGGCGACGGTCGGCGGGGAGCCGTCCGGCTTTCTCCTGATCGACGCCACCGCCGGCGACATGCGCATCACGCACGAGGCGGTCTGGGCAGCCGCCGGCCACCGGGACGCCGTCTATGCGGCCCTCGTGGACGCCGGCCTCGACGCCTGCGCCTCCCCGTGGGGCGACCTGCTCGTCGGCTCGACGAGCCGGACGCTCCCTCTCCTCCACGACCTCGGCTGGCGAACCATCGCGGCCGACGGCCTCGTCGTCCGCCTCACCGGGGCGGACGTCCCCTGATCGGAGCCGCCTCGCGGCCCGCGGACCCGGACCGGTCGATCCACTCATCCCGCCTGGTCAGTGTCCGGAGGGGGTGCTCCGCATGGGGCACCCCCTCGCTTTTCGTTCGCCTGACTTCGGGTCAGAACAGTCCGGTCAGAACAGTCCGGTCAGAGCAGTCCGGTCAGAGCACGTCGCCGGCGACGTAGTGGGCGCCGTCGGGGTGCTGCAACGCCAGCTCTTCCACCCGCGCGACCAGCGCGTTCACCTGGGACGCCGCCGAGCCGGTGAGTTCCAGCGGGTGCGCCACGGCGTCCTCGAGCGTCTGCTTCGAGACGCCGAGCCGCGGGTCGGCGGCGAGCCGGTCGAGCAGGTCGTTGTCCTTGCGGCCGGTGCGGCGCATGTCGAGCGCGACGGCCACCGCGTGCTCCTTGATCGCCTCGTGCGCCTGCTCGCGCCCCACCCCGTGCCGGACGGCCGCCATCAGCACCTTCGTCGTCGTCAGGAACGGCAGGTACCGCTGCAGCTCGGCCTCGATCACCGCCGGGAACGCCCCGAACTCGCCCAGCACGGTCAGGAACGTCTCGAAGAGCCCGTCGAGCGCGAAGAAGGCGTCCGGCAGCGCGACCCTCCGGACGACCGAGCACGACACGTCGCCCTCGTTCCACTGGTCGCCCGCCAGCTCGCCGACCATCGACGCGTACCCGCGCAGCACGACCGACAGGCCGTTCACGCGCTCGCAGCTTCGGGTGTTCATCTTGTGGGGCATCGCCGACGACCCGACCTGCCCCTCCTTGAACCCCTCGGTCACCAGCTCGGCGCCCGCCATCAGCCGGATCGACGTCGCCACGTTGCTCGGCGCCGCCGCCACCTGCACGAGCGCGGTCAGGGCGTCCACGTCGAGCGACCGCGGGTACACCTGCCCGGTCGAGGTGAGCACGCGGTCGAACCCCAGGTGGGACGCCACCCGCCGCTCCAGCTCGGCGAGCTTCGCGGCGTCCCCGCCGAGCAGGTCGAGCATGTCCTGCGCCGTGCCGACCGGGCCCTTGATGCCGCGCGCCGGGTAGCGGGCGATGAGGCCGTCGACGCGCTCGAAGGCGACCAGCAGCTCATCCGTCGCGGTCGCGAACCGCTTGCCGAGCGTCGTCATCTGGGCCGCGACGTTGTGCGAGCGGCCCGCGATCGGCTGGTCGCGATACTCGGACGCCAGCCGTGCGAGCGCCACGAGCACCGTGACGACCCGCTCGCGGACCAGCTTCAGCGACGTCAGCACCTGGTACTGCTCGACGTTCTCGGTGAGGTCGCGGCTCGTCATCCCCTTGTGGACGTGCTCGTGGCCGGCCAGCGCGTTGAACTCCTCGATGCGGGCCTTCACGTCGTGGCGGGTGACGCGTTCACGCGCCGCGATCGACGCCAGGTCGACGTGCTCCAGGACGCCGCGATAGTCGGCCAGCACCGCGTCGGGGTCGTCGCCGCCGAAGTCGACGCCGAGGTCGCGCTGGGCCTCGAGGACGGCCAGCCACAGCCGGCGTTCGGCGACAATCTTGTGCTCCGGACTCCAGATCTCCCGCATCGCGGGCGAGGCGTAGCGCGTGGCGAGCACGTTCGGGACGGTCATGACACTCCTGGTGGTCGGCGGCCCGGCCATTCTCCCACG
>CALMAD010000070.1 GCA_937859105.1 uncultured Propionibacteriaceae bacterium | reverse complement strand
CTCGGGGGCGAGGACCGCGTCCGGGTCGCTCACCTTCGCGTTGTTGACGTACGCGCCCCCCTCGGCGATCGCGCGTCGCGCGGCAGACTTGCTGGCCACCACGCCCGACGCGACGAGAGCGTCCACGACCGAAGGCAGTTCTCCCCCGGCCGCCATCTCCTGCGCGCCCAACTCGCGGCTCACGGCCGCGAGGACGTCGGCGTCCAGCTCGGAGAGCTCCGAGCGACCGAAGATCGCGGACGCCGCCCGCTCGGCGGCGACGCGGTTCTCCCGGCCGTGGACCAAGTCCGTGACGTCGTCGGCCAGGGCCCGCTGCGCGACCCGCAGGAACGGCTTCTCCGCCTGCTGGCGGCCGATGTCGTCGATCTCCTCGCGCGAGCGCGGCGAGAAGATCTGCAGGTAGCCCATGACCTGCGAATCCTCCGCGTTCAGGAAGAACTGGTGGAACGCGTACGGGCTCGTCATGTCGGGGTCCAGCCAGACGGTGCCCTGCTCGGTCTTGCCGAACTTCGTGCCGTCGGCCTTCGTGAGCAGCGGCGTCGCGAGCGCGTGAACACGCGCACCCTCCGACCGCCGGATCAACTCGACGCCCGCGGTGATGTTACCCCACTGGTCGCTGCCGCCGGTCTGCAGCGTGACGCCGTGGCGGCGGAAGAGCTCCCGGTAGTCCAACGACTGCAGCAGCACGTAGCTGAACTCGGAGTAGCTGATGCCCGACTCGAGGCGCGACCGGACGACCTCGCGGTCGAGCATCCGGTTGACGGAGAAGTGTTTGCCCACGTCCCGCAGGAAATCCAGCGTCGACAACTGGGCAGTCCAGTCATAGTTGTTGACGATCGTCGCGCCGTTGTCGCCGTCGAAGCCGATGAGCCCCGACACCTGCCCGCGAATCTTCTCGGCCCATTCAGCGACGAGTTCCGCGGGGTTCATGACGCGCTCGCCCGCGGCCTTCGGGTCACCGATGAGGCCGGTCGAACCGCCGACCAGCAGGTGCGGCCGATGCCCGGCCGCCTGCAGATGCCGCGCCAGGACGAGCTGCACGAGATTTCCCATGTGGATACTGGGCGCGGTCGGGTCGAAGCCGACATAGAAGCCGGCCGGGCCGGCGTCCAGGTGTGCGGCCAGCGCGTCCAAGTCGGTCGAATGGGCGATGAAGCCCCGCCACGTCAGTTCGTCAAGTACGGCATTCACGCTGGGCAAGCCTATCGGACGCCCGCGCGCCGCCCGGCCGAGGCTCAGCCGCGCCCGGGATCCGCCTCTTGGGAGCGCCACTCCAGTTCCGTGCCGGCCGGTACCGCTCCGGAGCCGCCGCACAGCGGACACTGCCCGGTCGCCGCCGGCCCGGTCGCCTGCGCGTCCGGCCCCGCTTCCGGGGCCAGCGGTCGCTCCACCCACTCCGTGATCGCGTCGATCGCGTCCAGCACCTGCTGCAGTTGCTCCTGCACGCGCACCCGCGCCGTGCCGCCGCGGCCGTTCCGCGCGTCGATCGAACCCTCCACCGACAGCACCGACAGGACGCCCTCGCCGAGGCGTCCGTCGATCGCCGGCAGATCGGACGCCGTCAGCTCGGTCAGCTCCATGCCACGCTCCTCGCAATACCGAACCGCCGCCCCCGAGATCTCGTGGGCCTGCGCGAAGGGAACGCGCTGCCGGACGAGCCAGTCGGCCACGTCCGTGGCCAGCGAGAAGCCCTGCGGCGCGCGTTCGGCGAGCCGATCGGCGTGGAACACGAGCGTCGACAGCATGCCGGCCATCGCCGGCAGCAGGACGCGGAGCTGGTCGAGCGAATCGAAGACCGGCTCCTTGTCTTCCTGCAGGTCTCGGTTGTACGCCAGCGGCAGGCCCTTCAAGGTGGTCAACAGTCCGGTGAGGTTGCCCACGAAGCGACCGGCCTTGCCGCGAGCCAGTTCGGCCACGTCGGGATTCTTCTTCTGGGGCATGATCGAGCTGCCCGTCGACCACGCGTCGTCGAGCGTGACGAAACCGAACTCGACGGTCGACCACAACACGACCTCCTCGGCGATACGCGACAGGTCGATGCCGATCTGCGCGAGCACGAAGGACGCCTCCGCGACCAGGTCGCGGGACGCCGTCCCATCGATCGAGTTCGCGACCGACGACGCGAAGCCCAACTCGTGGGCGACGAACTCGGGGTCGAGCCCGAGCGACGTGCCGGCCAGCGCCGCCGACCCGTAGGGCGAGACGGCCAGCCGCCGGTCGAGGTCGCGGATGCGGTCGACGTCGCGCAGCAACGGCCACGCGTGCGCGAGCAGGTGGTGGCTGAGCAGCACCGGCTGCGCCGACTGGAGGTGCGTGCGGCCCGGCATCGGGACGCCGAGATGCTCACCCGCTTGGTCGTACAGCGCGATCACGACCTGCTGGACCTCGGCGGCGACCAGCCGCAGCTCCTCGCGCAAGTAGAGCCGGATCAGCGTCGCGATCTGGTCGTTGCGGGACCGGCCGGCGCGGAGGCGTCCGCCCAACTCGGGGCCGACACGCTCCATGAGGCCGCGCTCGAGGGCCCCATGGACGTCCTCATCGTGCGGCGCGGCGACGAAGGCGCCGGACGCCACGTCGGCGTCCAGCCGATCGAGGCCGTCCAGCATGCCGGCCAGCTCGTCGTCGGTCAGCAGGCCCGCCCGGTGCAGGGCCTTCGCGTGGGCGCGCGAGCCGGCGATGTCGAAGCGAGCGAGGCGCCAGTCGAACTGCGTCGACTTGCTGAGAGCGAACATCGCCTCGGCCGGACCGCCCTCGAAGCGGCCACCCCACAGAAGACCCTCGCCCGCCTGCGCCATCTCTAACTCTCCCTCGCACCCATTCGCAGCAGCTTCGAGGCCAGCGCGGCGCCCCCGTTGGGGTCGCGCGCGATGACCAGCACCGTGTCGTCCCCGGCGATCGTGCCGAGGACCTCGACGAGAGCGACCCTATCGAGCGCGGCCGCCAGATACTGCGCCGCGCCGGACGGCGTCCGGACGACGACCAGATTTCCGGACGCCTCCGCCGACAGCAGGAACTCCCCCGCCACCTGCGACAACCGGACGCGGCCGCCGGCGAGCCGCTCGGGCTCCGCACCCCGGAGCGCGTAGACGAGGTCGCCCGCGTGGTTGCGCACCCGGATCGCCCCGACATCCACCAGATCCCGGCTCAGAGTGCCCTGCGTGCAGGGAAACCCCTCGTCAGCCAGCCTGTTGGCCAGATCGACCTGCGACCGGATCTCCGCGCGCTGCAGCAGGTCCGAGATGCGGGCCTGCCGCGCGGTCTTGCGTGGCTGCCGGGGTGTCTCGGTCACGCCGCCTGGCGCAACAGTTCGGGGAGCGCGTCCACGAACGGCTGCAGGTCGGCCTGCGTGACAATGTACGGCGGGGCCAGGCGGAGCACGCCGGGGCGAGGCGCGTTCGCGATGAAGCCCGCCTGGATCCCGGCCTCGTACACGGCCGGGGCGATGTCGCGCTCGAGCACGACGCCCCGCAGCAACCCGCGCCCGCGGACCTCGGCGACGCCGGGCACCTTGGCGAGCTCGCCGGCCAACCAGTCGCCGACCTCGTTGACGTGGGCGAGCAGGCCGTCTTCTTCGATGACGTCGAGCACGGTGTTCCCGGCGCGCGCTGCCAGCGGGTTACCGCCGAACGTCGTGCCGTGGTTGCCCGGCTGGAACAGCTCGCCGGCCGGACCCAGGGCGATGCACGCCCCGATCGGGAAGCCGCCGCCGAGCCCCTTCGCGACCGTCACGATGTCGGGCAGCACGCCCTCGCGCTGATGATCGAACCACAGCCCGCACCGGCCCATGCCGGTCTGCACCTCGTCGACCCACATGAGCGCACCGTGCGCGGCGGTGATCTCGCGGACGCGCTTCACCCAGCCCTGCGGCGGGACGGCGACGCCGACCTCGCCCTGAATCGGCTCGATCACGACGGCCGCGACGGTGTCGTCCATGGCCGCCTCGAGGGCGTCCGCGTCGCCGTACGGCACGAACGTGACGTCACCGGGCAGCGGCTCGAACGGGGTCCGATAGGCCGCCTTCGAGGTGAGCGCCAGCGCGCCCATCGTGCGGCCGTGGAAGCAGCCCTCCATCGCGATGACCCGCGTGCGGCCGGTGCGGCGGGTGAGCTTGAACGCCGCCTCGTTCGCCTCCGTGCCCGAGTTCGTGAAGAAGACGTGCGTCGGGACGTCAGCCCCGTTGCGCGCGATCGCGCCGAGACGCTCGCTCAACTGAACCTGCGGATCGGTGGCGAAGAAGTTCGACACGTGGATCAGCTTGGCGGCCTGGTCGGCGATCGCCGCCGCCAGGCGGGGATGCCCGTGGCCGAGCGAGTTCACCGCGATGCCCCCGAGCAGGTCGAGGTAGCGCTTGCCGTCGTCGTCGAAGAGGTAAGGGCCCTCGCCGTGGTCGATGACCAGGCGCGGGGCGCCGAACGTGTTCATCATCGACGCCTTGTAGCGACCGATGACCCCCTCGGAGATGCTCGTCTGGACGCTCATTCCATCACCGCCGTTCCCAGTCCGTCGTCGGTCACCATTTCGAGCAGCAGCGAGTGCGGGTCACGCCCGTCGATGATCGTCGCCTGCTCCACGCCGCCGCGGACGGCCCGCATGCAGGCCTCCATCTTCGGCCGCATCCCGGACGCCAGCGAGGGCAGCATTTCCTCCACCTCGTCAGGGGTGAGCTTCGCGATCACGTCTTGGCTGTTCGGCCAATCGGCGTAGAGGCCCGGCACATCGGTCAGCATGATGAGGCGGCGCGCGCCCAGGGCGGCGGCCAGCGCGCTGGCGGCGGTGTCGGCGTTGACGTTGTACACCTCGCCGTGCTCGTCGGGCGCGACCGTCGCGACGATCGGCACGCAGCCGGCCTTGAGCAGGTTCTGCACCGCGTCCGGCCGGACGCCGGTCACGTCGCCCACCTGACCCAGGTCGACCTCCTCGCCCTCGACGTACACGTGCCGCGGCTCGGCGGTGAAGAGGTTCGCGTCCTCGCCCGAGAGGCCCACGGCCAGCGGGCCGTGCTCGTTGAGCAGGTTGACCAACTCACGGCCGACCTTGCCGACGAGCACCATGCGGACGACCTCCATCGCCGCGTGGCTGGTCACCCGCAGACCCGCCTTGAACTCGGAGTCGATGTCGAGGCGTCCCAGCATCTCGGTGATCTGGGGGCCGCCGCCGTGCACGACGACCGGCAGGACGCCGACGTGGTGCAGGAAGGCGATGTCCTCCACGAACGCCTTCTTCAGCTCCTCGTTGATCATCGCGTTGCCGCCGTACTTGATGACCATGATCGTGCCGGAGTACTTCTCCAGCCACGGCAGCGCCTCGATCAGGACTTGGGCCTTGTCTAACTGTTGCTTCTTCGCGGTGACGTGCCGCGACAGGACGGGACTCATCGGTCTGGGTTCCCCCGGTTTCTGGTGGTCGGTGCGGTTCGGTGGTTCGGGAGGGAGTCTGGGGCGGGGACGCCGCGGCGTCCCCGCGAGGGACGTGCGATCAGGGCGCGACGCCGACGGACGTCAGGCCGGTGGTCTCGGGCAGGCCGAGCGCCAGGTTCATCGACTGGATGGCCCCGCCGGCGGTGCCCTTGGCCAGGTTGTCGATCGCGGCGACGGCCACGAGGCGTCCGGCGGTCTCGTCGACCGTCACCTGCACCTGCACGGCGTTGCTGCCGATGACGGCCTGCGTCTGCGGCCACACGCCCTTCGGCAGGACGCGCACGAACGGCTCCCCGTCGTACACGCGCCGGTAGGCCTCGTACGCCTCGTCGGCGGAGACGTTCTTCGCGAGCGGCGTCGTGATGGTGGCGAGAATGCCGCGCGACGTGGGCACGAGCACCGGGGTGAACGACAGCGTCGGGTTCGACGCGCCGAGCAGCCGGTAGTTCTGGACGATCTCCGGCGTGTGCCGGTGGACGCCGCCGACGCCGTAGGCGCTGACGTTGCCGATGATCTCGGCGCCGAGGAGATGCGGCTTGAGCGACTTGCCCGCGCCGGACGTTCCGGAGGTCGCGACGATCACGACGTCTTCGCCGGTCACGAGCCCCTCGGTGATCGCGGGCAGCAGGCCCAGCGTCGAGGCGGTCGGGTAGCAGCCGGGCACCGCGATGCGGTTCGTGTGCGCCAGCTTCTCGCGCTGGCCGGGCAGCTCAGGCATGCCGTAGGGCCAGGAGCCGGCGTACGGCGTCCCGTAGAACTTGTCCCAGTCAGCGGCGTTCGTCAGCCGGAAGTCGGCGCCCGCGTCGACGACGAGCACGTCGTCGCCCAGCTGTTCGGCGATCGCCGCCGAGGTGCCGTGCGGGAGGGCCAGGAACACGACGTCGTGCCCGGCGAGGTTCTCGATCGTCGTCTCCGCGACCACGCGGTCAGCGAGCGGCGCGAGGTGCGCGTGATGCTCGCCCAGCAGCGTGCCGGCCGACGACTTGGCGGTCAGAGCTCCGATCTCCACCTCGGGATGCCCGAGCAACAACCGCAATACTTCTCCTCCGGCGTACCCCGTGCAGCCGGCTACAGCAATTTTTTTCGTCACGGCATGATGATTCCATCCTCGGAATATCCATGCAAAACGAATGTCCAGGGCTGCCGTGGGGCGTCCCGCGGACAGGTGACCCCGAACCTCGGGCGGGTCCCGCGCGCGGGTGACAACCGTGGCCTCCGCGCGAGGGACTCCGGGGCTCCGCCACGCCTCAGGACGCCTCCGGTGCGGCCGGCGGGGGCTCGGGCGCAGGCGTCGGGCGGGATGGAGCCGCGATGGCAACAAAGGCGACACCGGCGGGGGCGTTCGGTAGGGTTTCGGCCCAGGTGAGCCGGGAAGTCTGGTCGGCAGTCCCTTCTGTCGACCCCAAGGAGCCTCATGATTCGCCAGCGCCTGCGCCGCGTCCTCTCACCCGGCGAGTGGCCGGAAGCCCAACGCATCGCGACCCTGCTGCGTACCGAGACCGTCGGCGGGTTGCTGCTCGTCGCCGCCGCGATCGTGGCGATCGTGCTGGCCAACTCCCCCGCGGCGGACGCCTACACGGCGCTGCGCGACACGCGCGTGGGCCCCGAGGCGCTGCACCTCAACCTGTCGCTCGGATCGTGGGCGGCCGACGGCCTGCTCGCGGTCTTCTTCTTCCTCGTGGGCCTGGAGCTGAAACGCGAGTTCGTCGCCGGCGACCTCCGCGAACCGCGCCGCGCTCTCGTGCCCGTCGCGGCCGCGGCGGGCGGCGTCCTGCTGCCGGCGCTGATCTACGTCGCGTTCAACGCGACGCGTCCGGACGCCCTGGGCGGCTGGGCCATCCCGACCGCGACCGACATCGCGTTCGCCGTCGCGGTACTCGCCGTCATCGGCTCGCACCTGCCGAGCGCGCTGCGGATCTTCCTGCTGACGCTGGCGGTCGTCGACGACCTCATCGCGATCATGATCATCGCGGTCGTCTACACGAAAGAGATCCACGTGCCTGAGATGCTGGCCACCGTGGTGCCGGTCGCCGTGTTCGCGTACCTGGTGCAGCGGTTCAGGCGCTTCTTCGCGCGGTCGCGGTGGGCGGCCTGGGTGATCCTGCTGCCGCTGGCGATCGTGGCGTGGGCGCTGCTGCACGCGTCGGGGATCCACGCGACGATCGCGGGCGTCGTGCTCGGCTTCTGCGTGCCGGTGCGGGGCGGGGCCGGGCCGCACGGGCTGGCCGGCGAGCTGGAGCACCACCTGCGTCCGCTGTCGGCGGGGGTGGCCGTCCCGGTGTTCGCGTTCTTCTCCGCGGGGGTGACGATCGGGGGTTGGCAAGGGCTGATGGCGTCGCTGAGCGACACCGTCACGCTCGGCATCATCGCCGGCCTCGTGCTGGGCAAGCCGATCGGCATCGTCGCGACGACGTGGGCCGTCACGACGTTCACCGGCGCGGAGCTGGACGACGACGTCCGGTGGGCCGACCTCGCGGGCGTCGGGCTGCTCGCCGGCATCGGGTTCACCGTGTCGCTGCTGATCGCCGAGCTCAGCTTCGGCGTCGGCACGCCCGGCGGGGACCACGCGAAGGTGGGCATCCTGCTCGCGTCCACGCTGGCCGCGCTCGCGGCGTCCGTCGTGCTGGGCGCGCGCAACCGCCGCTACCGGCAGATCGCCCGGCGTCACCTCCAAGACGCCGACGGCGACGGCGTCCCGGACGTCTACCAGCGGTAGCCCGATGCGCGGTGCCGAGCGACCCGCGCGCCCGGTGCCGGACGCGGCCCGCCAGACGCCCTAGGCTGCCGCCGTGGACGCAGACCCTGCAGAATCCGCCGCGCCGATCACCCGCCGCCAGGCCGGGCTCGTCGCGTTCGCCTCAGTGCTGGCGGCGGCGTCGAACTTCGTCTTGATGTTCGCCGGCACGAGGACCCTGTCGAGCGAGGCCGCCACCGAGTACCTCGCCTTCTGGTCGCTGCTGACGGGCATGTTCGGGGTGGTCTCGGGCGTGCAGAACGAGAGCACGCGGGCGGTGGGGGCGGTCGCGCAGGGCCGGGCGGCAGGCGTCCGGATGATCGCGCCGGCGCTCGCCGTCGGCGGGATCGTGGCGGCGGCGATCGTCCTGTTCAGCCCTGTGTTGGCCGCGCGGGTCGTGCCGCTCTCGGCGTCCGTGGCATTGCCGGCCCTCGTCCTGGTGACGGTCGCGTACGCGGCCTACGTGACGCTCGTCGGCTCGTTCGGCGGACGCGGCTGGTGGACCCACTACGCCGCCCTCATGGGCGGCGAGGTCGTCTGGCGGATGGCGCTCGTCGGGGCGGCCGTCGCCTGGGGCGCGACCCTCG
>CALMAD010000069.1 GCA_937859105.1 uncultured Propionibacteriaceae bacterium | reverse complement strand
GCAGCAGATCCTCCAGCGAGCCGCCGCCGCGGGCGACGATGATGACGTCGACCTGCTCGTCTCGATCGAGCGCGCGGAGCGCGTCGGCCACCTGCAGGGCCGCCTTCTCGCCCTGGACGAGCGCGTGCTCGATGCGCAGCACGGCCGCCGGCCACCGGCGCCGGATGTTCTCGACGACGTCGCGCTCAGCCGCCGACCCCTCGGCGGTGACGAGGCCGATCACACGGGGGAGGAACGGCAGCCGCCGCTTCCGCGCCGGGTCGAAGAGCCCCTCGGCCTGCAGGGCGCGCTTGCGCTGCTCGAGGTGCGCCAGCAGGCGCCCCTCCCCGGACGGCCGGATGTCGCGGCACTCGAACGTCAGCGAGCCGGACTTCGGCCACAGCGTCGGCCGCACCCACGCGGCGACGACCGTGCCCTCGGTCAACGGGCCCGCGGCGTCGAGCACCGCGGTGGACGCCGAGATCGTCACCGACACCTCGGCCAGCGTGTCGCGCAGCCGCAGGAAGTGCAGGGACGCCCCGGCCCGCCGCCGGATCTCGATGAGTTGCCCCTCGACCCAGATCGCGTTCGTGCGCTCCACCCAGTCCTTGAGGGCAGCCACCACCGTGCGCAGCGGCTGCGGCTTCTCGGGGGAACTGGTGAGCGGCACGGCGTCCACCCTAGACCGGGCCTCGGACATTCAGCCGTTACAGCACGGGCGTCCCTCGTCGTGCGTCGGCCGCCTTTGGGACTGGGGTTGGGTGCTCTCTAGACTGGCCCGCATGACCAAGAGCGTTGTCGTCGCCGCCCCGCGCGGGTATTGCGCCGGGGTGGACCGGGCCGTCATCACCGTCGAGCGGGCGCTGGAGGCGTACGGGCCGCCGGTGTACGTCCGCAAGCAGATCGTGCACAACCGGCACGTGGTGGAAGATCTGAGCGCGCGCGGCGCCGTCTTCGTCGAGGAGCTGGCCGAGGTGCCCGAGGGTGCGACGGTCGTCTTCTCGGCGCACGGGGTGTCTCCGCAGGTGCACGCGGAGGCGTCCGAGCGGGGGCTGAAGACCATCGACGCGACCTGCCCGCTGGTGACGAAGGTGCACCACGAGGCGAAGCGGTTCGCGAACCAGGGCCAGCAGATCCTGCTCATCGGCCACGCCGGGCACGAGGAGGTCGAGGGCACCACGGGCGAGGCGCCCGAGAACATCATCCTCGTGGAGCACCCCGACGACGTCGCGGGCGTCGAGGTCGCCGACCCGAGCAAGGTCGCGTGGCTGTCGCAGACGACCCTCAGCGTCGACGAAACCTACCAGACGGTGTCGAAGCTGCGCGAGAAGTTCCCCCAGCTCATCGACCCGCCGAGCGACGACATCTGCTACGCGACGCAGAACCGGCAGTCGGCGGTGAAGCAGATCGCCGAGAACGCCGACCTGGTGATCGTGGTCGGCTCGCGCAACTCGTCCAACTCGGTGCGGCTGGTCGAGGTGGCGCTGGAGGCCGGGGCGAAGGCGTCCCATCGGGTCGACAACGCCGGCGAGATCGAGCCCGCGTGGCTCGAGGGGGTGGAGAGGATCGGCGTGACGTCGGGGGCGTCCGTGCCGGACGCGCTCGTGCAGGGCGTGCTGGAGTTCCTGGAGTCGCGGGGTTACCCCGCGGCCGTCGAGGAGCGCCTCACCGAGGAGAACCTCACGTTCGCGCTGCCGCCCGAGCTGCGCAAGGATCTGCGCAAGGCGTCTGCCTGCGACACTCAGTAGCCCACCCGAGTAGCCCACCCGCCGGCCGGCGGGGGGTGACCAGCCCGGACGCCGGTCAGCCGCGCGCCTCGGCGGCAGCCTTCGCCGCGGCCGGGAGCGCGTCGACGATGCGGTTGAGCGCCTCGTCGTCGTGGGCGGCCGACAGGAACCAGGCCTCGAAGACGCTCGGGGGCAGGGCGACCCCGGCGTCCAGCATCGCGTGGAAGAACGGCGGGTAGCGGAACGCCTCCTGCGTCTTCGCCTCGGTGTAGTTCGTCACGCCGACCTCGTCGGCGTTCTCGCCGAAGAACACGCTGAACAGGTTGGACGCCGCCTGCACCCGGTGCGGGACGCCGGCGGCCGCCAGCGCCGCGTGCACCTCGCGCTGCAGTGCCGCGGACGCCTCGTCGACGCGCGCGTACACCGCGTCGTCGGCGAGGGAGAGCGTGGCGATGCCGGCGGCGGTCGCGAGGGGGTTCCCCGACAGCGTGCCGGCCTGGTAGACCGGGCCCACGGGCGCGAGCAGGTCCATGAGGGACGCCGGCCCGCCGAGCGCGGCCAGCGGCATGCCGCCGCCGACCACCTTGCCGAACGTGACGAGGTCGGGGGTGGGCTGGCCGTCGGTGTGGCCCCACCAGCCCGACGGGTGCACCCGGAACCCGGTGAGCACCTCGTCGGAGATCATGAGGGCGCCGTTCTCCCTCGTCAGGCCGCGGATCGCCTCGTTGAACCCGGGCGCCGGGGGCACGACCCCCATGTTCGCCGCCGCGGCCTCGGTGATCACGCAGGCGATCTCGCCCGGGTTCGCTTCGAAGGCGGCGGCGAGCGCGTCGGTGTCGTTGAAGGGGAGCACGATCGTGTCGCCCGCGGACGCCTTCGTCACGCCCGAGCTGCCCGGCAGCCCGGCCGTCGCGACGCCGGAGCCGGCCTCGGCGAGGAGGGCGTCCGAGTGGCCGTGATAGCAGCCGGCGAACTTCACGATCTTGTCGCGCCCGGTGGCCCCGCGGGCCAGCCGGATGGCGGTCATCGTGGCCTCGGTGCCGGTCGACACGAACCGGACCTTCTCGGCGAACGGGACGCGGCCGCGGATCAGCTCTGCCAGTTGCACCTCGGCGGTGGTCGGGGCCCCGAACGACAGGCCGCGGGCGGCCGCCTCGTTGACCCGCGCGACGACCTCGGGGTGCGCGTGCCCGAGCAGGGCGGGGCCCCACGAGCAGACGAGGTCGACGTATTCGCGCCCGTTGATGTCGATGACGTGCGGGCCCTTCGCCGCAGCGAGGAACACCGGCGTCCCCCCGACCGAGCCGAAGGCCCGCACCGGCGAACTCACCCCACCCGGGATCAACTCGCACGCGTGCCGGTACACCTCGTCCATGTCAGCCATGCCGGCCATGCTAGTGCGGCCGGGCCGGTGTCCGTCCCGCGGTCAGCGCGAGAGGGCCGCGGCGACGGCGTCCAGGACGCCGTGGACGAGGGCGGGCGCGGCGATCGAGCCCGTGCGGGCGCGGAGCCAGCCGAAGACGAGGCCCATGGCGAACGTCCAGAGGAACCAGCCCCACTGGAACGGGTTCGCCGGCGCGAGCAGGTGCGAGACGCCGAACAGGGCCGCGCCGATGACGAGCCCCGGGCCGACGTCGGCGCCGAACCAGCGCCAGGGGCGTCCGAAGGCCTCGTCGAGCCGGGTCTGTACGAGGCCGCGGAACAGGAGTTCCTCGCCGATGCCGACGAACACGAGGGCGTACGCGATGCGGGCGGCCGCGGGCACCCCGGCGTGCAGCGCCCAGCCGACGGCCAACGCGGCGAGCAGGATCCCCGCCCAGGCGGCGACCTGGCCGGCCTGAGGGCGGGCGAGGAGGCGTTCCTCACCGACGGCGGTCGTCCGGCGGAGCATGAGCCCGGCCAGCGGCAGGCACGCGAGGAAGCCCGCCCCGAGCACCACCCCACCGACGCCCATCGGGCTCAGCCGCAGGATGCCCACCAGCGGGAACAGCACGCCGCACGCCGGGCCCAGCACGACCAGCGCCATGCACGCCGCCTCCACCCACGCGCGCGGCCGGGCGAGGCCGATGCCGAACTCGCCCGGTCGGCGTCCCCACAGGCGAATGAGCAGCAGGGACGCCGCCTGGAACGCCACGAAGCTGGTGACGAACGGAGCACCGAGCGCGCCGCGCTCGGCGGACGCGACGGTCGCAGGAGCGGACCCGGGATCGGCCGAGGGGAGCGGGACGCGGGCCGACAGCCACAGCAGCGCGAGCGTGACGGCGACGGCGAGGCAGGCGTCGGCGATCGCCCGCGGGCGGGTGGCTCGGGGCAGCGTGGATACGGCGGGGGCGGGGGAGCCGGCCATGGGGGTGGGGCCTTTCGGTGCGACGACAGCCGCACGCTACCGCGACGCACGCTCGCTGCGCCGCGGTATCGCCCTACGCCGGCTCGCGGCCGAGCAGCGCCACGAGCACGTCGAGCCGATCCTCCGACGACGTTTCCACCGGGGCCGCGAAGAGGCCCGGGACGCCGTCGGGGTCGGCCATCGACGCCGCGTAGTGCAGGGCCTCCTCGACGGCGTCGGCCGGCGGGTCGAACACCACGTCTGCGCCCCGCGCCACATCCCACCCGTGGACGACGAGGTCCACCAGCATCTGCTGCGCGTACTCGCCGACCGTGCACGGCCCGAAGCTCATCTGCAGCTCACGGCCCTCGTCGGACGCCTGCGCCCACGCCAGCATCGACCGGGCCACCGCCGCCTTCCAGGACGCCCGCGGGTCGGCCCCGAGGACGTCGCCCTCGTAGGCGTCCCCCACGTCGGCGATCGTGTCGCCGGCCAGCAGCCGCGGCGCCCACAGGTGCTCGCTGGTGAGGTGGTTCAGCACGTCCCGCACGCTCCAGCCCTCGCACGGCGAGGGGTTGCCCCAGGCGTCCTCGGGTACCAGCGCGACGGCCTCGCTGACGGACGCCGCTGCCTCCGGCAGCAGGTCGCGCGCCCGCGATCCCGCCTCCGCGGAGGCGTCCCGCGTCACAGCCGCCCCGCCAACTCGAGCGCCCAGTAGGTCAGCACGATGTCGGCCCCCGCCCGGACGATGCCGGTCACCGACTCGGCGATCGCGCGCTCGCGGTTGATCCAGCCGTGCTCGGCGGCGGCCTCGATCATCGCGTACTCCCCGGACACCTGATAGGCCGCCACCGGCACCGGCGACACCGCGGCCACGTCGGCCACGACGTCGAGGTAGTAGCCGGCGGGCTTCACCATGACCATGTCGGCCCCCTCGTCGATGTCGAGGTTGGCCTCCAGCAGGCCCTCGCGGCGGTTCGCCGGATCCTGCTGGTAGGCGTTGCGGTCGCCCTGGAGCGACGAGCCGACCGCCTCGCGGAACGGCCCGAAGAAGGCCGACGCGTACTTCGCGGAGTACGCCAGCACCGAGGTGTCGTGGAAGCCCGCGTCGTCGAGCGCGGTGCGGATGGCGTGCACCTGGCCGTCCATCATGCCGGACGGCCCGACGACGTGCGCCCCCGCCCGCGCCTGCTCGACGGCCATCTCGCAGTAGAGCGCCAGGGTCGCGTCGTTGTCGACGCGACCGTCGTGGGTCAGGACGCCGCAGTGGCCGTGGTCGGTGAACTCGTCGAGGCACGTGTCGGCCATGACGACGGTCTCGTCGCCCACTTCGGCTTTTACCGCCGCGATGCCGCGGTTCAGGATGCCCTCGGGCGACCTGCCGGCCGAGCCGGCGGCGTCCTTGTCGTCCTCGTTCGGGACGCCGAACAGCATCACGCCGCCCAGCCCGGCCTCGACGGCGCGCGCGGCCTCCGCCTTCAGCGAGTCGATGCTGTGCTGCACGACGCCGGGGAGCGAGGTGATCGGACGCGGCGCGTCCAGCCCGTCGGCGACGAACACCGGCAGCACGAGTTGGCTGGGGCGGACGTGCGTCTCCCGCACGAGCCGGCGCATGGCCGGCGTCGTGCGCAGACGGCGGGGACGGACGACAGGGATCTCCATCAGTGTTCCTTTCCGAGGGCGCGGGTGAGGGCGCCGACGAGGCCCGGGCCGTCTTGCGTCGCGGCGGTCGCCGCGACCTCCAGGCCCAGGTCGGTGGCCGCCGCCGCGCTCGGTTTGCCGAACGCGACGACGCGGGTGCGCTCGGGCGGGGGCCCGAGCAGTTCGATGACGGCCGAGGCGACCGAGCCGGCCGTGACGACGACGGCGTCGAAGTCGCCGCGCGACCAGGCCCGCGCGACCGCAGCCGGCGCGCGGGAGACGGGGGCGGTGCTGTAGATCGGAATGACCACGACGGTCCAGCCCTTCGCGCGCAGGGCCTCGGCGAGGGCCGGCTTGCTCTGCGCCGAGCCCGGGATCACCACGCGCCCGCTGCCGCTCGGGAAAGCCCGCGCGAGGTCGTCCGCCGAGGCCGACCCCTCGGGGGTCAGGCCGACGCGGAACCCCTCCGCGACCACGGCCGCCCGCGTCGCCGGGCCGACCGCCGCGATCTGAAAGCCGATGTCGCGCAGGTTGAACCCGCTCTCCACCAGGACCTTCAGCGAGTTCGACGACGTCAGCACCAGCCAATCCGCCCCCCGCGGCAGCCGCGGAGGGAACGGCAGCGCCAGCGTCCGCGTCAGCGGCGCGCACGTGACGTCGGCGCCGGCCGCACGCACGGCGTCCGCCAGCGACCCGTCGGCCCGGGGCAGCAGGATGTGCCGGCCCACCAGGTCGGTCGTCGTGCCGGGCGCCCAGAGCGCCTGGTCGTCGTGGAAGTCTTCCAGTTGGGAGTCGCGGCCCTCGCCCAGCGCCGTGACGGACGCCGCCCCCGCCGCCAGCAGCGCGGCGGCCACGCGGCGTCCGAGCTCTTCGGGGCTCGCGGACGCCGGCGTCTCCACCGACGCCTCGGCGCTCGCGTGGCCCGACGCGTCGAGCACGCGAGCCGACAGCGTCGCGGT
>CALMAD010000068.1 GCA_937859105.1 uncultured Propionibacteriaceae bacterium | reverse complement strand
GACACTTTCTTTCGGGGGAGTGTGTCGGGTGAGGAAAGCAACGTTTGTTGCTTTTTCTTGCCTGGCACGCTCCCCCTCATTTTTTTGTGTTTTGTGTTTGTGGGGTGGCTCCGTTGAGGTGGTGGGGGTTCACCGCCCGTCTTGGGGTTGAGGTGCCGCTCGTCGCACGAAGTAGGGCACAAGCCGACCCCCCCCAAGAGGAGGGCGGGGCCCGCGGGGCGCCGGGACGTCATCGACGAGCGGATCTTTGTGGATTATTCATGCGAATGGGGCTACAAGGACGCGGGACGGCTGTGGATAAGTCACGAAGCAGCGAGATGCTCCTCCGCTGCGTGTCATGATCGGCTCGAAGAAGTCTTGAGATGAGCCGAATCGGGGGACTGCACGATGACGTACCGAAAGGCCGTGGCGGTCGCGTTGTTGGCCGCGAGCTTGGTGGGTTGTCAGCCAGCGCCGACACCGACGACGTCGGGCCCCTCGGTGGTGGCGACGGGGCCTGACATCGAGCCGACCTATGAATGCACCCCCGAGTTCGCGGCGCCGAGCCCCAGCCCCAGCGTTCGCCCCACGACGTGCAGTAGGGCGGTCTATGACCAGATGAAGGCCCGGGACGCCCAATACGCCGAGGCGGAGCGGATCTACCGGGAGTTTCATGAAGCGGAAGTTCAGCTCGCGCGAGGTGACGTTGGCGGGGAAGCTCGGCTGAAGGCTTTGGCGACACCTGAGGTCGAGTCGGCGGTGGCGCAGAGCTACGCAGCGGATCGCAAGGACGGGTACACGTTCGCGGGAGGTGATATCTCGCTGGCGTGGGTTCGCCGCTATCGGGAGCCGGATGACGCGAACGCCCTGGCACTGGAAGGATGCACTGATTTCAGGTCCGCGCGACTCATGAAGAGAGGGAAGGCCGTGAGGCAGGGTGCGACTGTCGTCCGGGCGCTGAGCTTCACCACGGCTGGCTCGTCGCTCCGTATTTCCAACATCGTTGAGCTACCCGATGGGGAGTGTTGAACATGCGGAGCCGCGTTTCTTGTCTCAGGGGCTCGGGAATCTCGGCGGCGGTGCTGCTCGTCGTACAGTTTGCATCCCTACCTAATGTCGCTTGGGCGGGTCCCGGCGCGGGAGCCACCGCCAACGCGAGTTCATCGGGCAATCGGGCTTCAGGTTCGGCGACACAATCAACCGGCAAGAACCCGGAAGAGAAGAAGGTTGCCAAACGGATCAAGTTCAGAACGTTGGCTGACAAGGTGAAACCGGGCTCACGGGCGCGGGCCCTGGCGAGCGAAGCGGCGGATGGTGCGGGAACCCAACCGAAGGCACGGCGCACGGTCCCTCGTGGCCCGCGGATTCCGTCTGTGCGGCCGCGGCAGATGTTCATTCCTGAGTGCTACGGGCCGAACAACGAGTTCTTGTGTGCCCCACCGTCGACGCCGAGCGTGCCGGCTGCGCCCCAGAAGCGAGGGCGGGCCGTCCCGACAGCTCCGGTGTGGACGTATTCGATGGTCGAGCAGGTGGTGCGGCGGGTCGACGTGAGCTTGGTGCTGCCGGATCCGACGATCCGGGTCGGGCCAGACCCGTCGGTCAACGAGTGGAACATGGCCGTGGTCGGGTATCCGTTGTGGCTGTGGAGCGATAGCCCCGCCGTCGTGTCCCGCACCGCGAGCCGTGACGGGCTGTCGTTCACGCTGACAGGCCGCCGGACGCAGGTGCAGTTCGACATGGGCGACGGCACGACCCTGACGTGTAGCGAGATGACGCCGTTCGACAGCAGCGTGGAGCCCGCAACCCCCTCACCCACCTGCGGCCACGTGTACGAGACCGCATCCCTGCCTGAGGGCCTCTACACGATCCGGGCCACCAGCACCTGGAGCGTGACCTGGTCGTCGCTGGGTTTCTCCGGCGTCCTGCCCGGCCAGACCACCACGACCCGCACGCTGCCTGTCGGCGAACTCCAGTCCGTGCTCCGCCGTTAGCCGACGAGGCGGCGTCCCTCACGCCGAGTAGCGCGGAACAGGCGTGCATCGCTTTGCCGTGCCTCCTCGCGGCGGGCAGACTGAGGGGGTGACAGAACAAGAGAGCGGCGACTCGAATCGGCGGCGCGGGCCCGGGGGCCGTCCGGGGGGATCATCGTGGTCCCGGGGCGGAACCGGAGGGTCGCGTCCGGGAGGACGGACGGGCGGCGCCGGGCGAGGCGCGTATCGCGGGGGCTCGCGACCCGGTGGTGGGCGCGACCGGCGTGATGATCGTTCCGGTGGTCGGTTCGGTTCCGACTCCGGGGGGCGCCGCTACGATCGCGACGACTCCGGGTCAGGAGGGTTCCGGGGTGGCCGATCGGGAGATCGCCGCTACGACCGATCCGACCGGCAGGGTGACCGGGGTGGCCACAACCGCGACGATCGGCGTCCTGAGCGTGACAATCGTGGGTACAACCGCGACGATCGGCGTCCTGACCGAGACGACCGCGGGTACGGCCGCGACGATCGGCGCGGCGGATATGGACGGTCGGATCGTCGCGACGACCGGGACCGCGGGGGCCGCGGCTACAACGCCGGGCCCCGGGGAGACCGTGACGAGCGACGTTGGGGTGGCGACGACGACCGTCGTCCGCGACGGGACGGCGATGGCGGAGAGCGGCGGGGCGGGCGTCCGTTCAATCCTGGCGCCAAGCGACGCTCGTTCGGGCCGGACAGTGGGCCCCGTCGCAACGGCGACGGCGGTCGCGGCCCGCGGCGTCCGTATGCACGCGACGATCGCGACCGCGGCGAACGCAACTTCTCGCGCGGCGACCGAGGGTTCTCCCGAGGGC
>CALMAD010000067.1 GCA_937859105.1 uncultured Propionibacteriaceae bacterium | reverse complement strand
CGTCCGCTTGTCGCCAAACGACGTGATCACCAAAAGATCCTATAACGTGACGCGTCAATAACGCTAGACGTTAAATCGGGACCCGACCGCGTTCCGTAGCCAAAGAAGGCGTCAGAGTGAGCGCCCGGCGCCGAGATCGGCTGCCAGGTCCCCTATCGACGCGCACCGAGCTTCGCCATCGCCCAAGAACTGCAGCGCGACAGCCGACGAGTCTGGCCCCACCACCGGGGCGGGCAGCGCTTTTCAGACGGCGACGATCTCCAGCAGCGAGTCGAGGCCGGCGAAGTCGTCCGGGTTGCGCGTGTAGAGCGGCAACCCCTCGGCGAGGGCCACACAGGCGATCATGAGGTCGGCGATGCGTCGACGGGGCTGTCGGCCAGACGCCACCACGGCGGCGTAGACACGCCCGTAGGCGCGGGCAGCCTCCGTGCCGAAGGCGATGGGCTCAAACGCGGCCTCCACCCGCTGCAGGCGATCCTGGCGACGGGCCCGCTCGGCAGGGTCCTCGGTCGCCGCTGGCCCGGCGGAGAGCTCCGCCAAGGTGACCGCGCAGATCGCTGCCCGACCGGGCAGCCTCTCCTCGTCGAGCTGGCCCAGGTCAATGACGACGGACGTGTCAAGCAGGCCAGCGTCATGCTGCTCAGGCACGGGGATCGATGCCCTGGTCCGTCACGGCGTCGAGATCCTCGACCAACCGCTGACGGTCGATCGTGGGTGCACTGCGGAAAATCTCCGCGACGACCGCGCGGTCGACCAGACGGTGGCGACGCAGCGGCCGCAGCTCGCCGACCGGAGCGGCATTGCGCGTCACAATAAAGGAGCGGCCGGCGTCCAGCTCGCGCATGATGCGCCCGCTCTCGTTGCGCAGCTCTCGTTGGCTGATGATCTCCGTCACGCCTCAACCGTAGCACGCGGTGCTACAGCGTTCGATCGAGCCGCTGAACCTGCGTGACGAACCTCGTCACGGACCGAGCAGGGCCAGAGGAACCACCGCGACGCCGTCAGGACGTCGATAGGCCGAAGGGCCCGTGTTGACGACCACAAGGTCGACCACTCGGCCGGGGAGCTGGTCGCGCAACCACAGCAGATGCCTCACGTCGGAGTCTTCGACCGCACTCGCAAGCTTCACCTCTACCGCGAGCACCTCACCGCCGGGGCCCTCCACGATCAGGTCGATCTCGCGGTCGCCGCCACGAAGGCGGAGATGGCTCACGCGAGCATCAGCGGCCTGCGCTGCAACGCGCACGTCCAGAGCCACCAGCGACTCAAACAGTGGCCCCAACATGCTGGCGCCGGTCCCCACCAGCGTCGCAGCACTCAGACCCAGAAGCCTCGCCGCCAAGGCCGGGTCCGCCAACTGGTGCTTCGGGGCCTGCTGCAGCCGCTTCAGCGGAGTCCCGGCCGGCAACCACCCCGGGACGGGATCGAGCAACCACAGCCGCGTCAGTTGGTCACGGTAGCCCGCGGTCGTCTCCTTGGCGGGCTGCGTGCCGTCGCCACCCGTGGTCGCATCCAAGATCTTGGAGTACGACGTCGTGGTGGACGAGGCAGCGGCGTAGGCAGCAAGCCATCGCCGCAGGGTTTCTGGGCGGCGCACCTCGAAACCTTCGCCGGGAAGATCGCGGTCGATGATCGCCTGCAGGTAGGAGTCAAGCATGAGGCGACGCGCGCGCGGCGGGGCGGCCATGATCCCGGGGAACCCGCTGTCGACGATGGCTGCGACGTAGTCGGCCAGGACGAAGCGCGAATCCCCCCTCACCTTCGCCTCACCGCGCAGCAACCCAGCCAATGAGACGTGAGGAGCGGTTAGTCCCCGTTCATGCAGGGCCATGGGCCGCATGCGCAGCGACACGATGCGCCCCGCCCCGGAGTGCGTCCCCTGCCTGTCGCGGGGCGCCGCGGACCCTGTCAACAGGAATCGCCCCGGGGACGCTCCTGCGTCAACCTGCCGACGCACTGAGTCCCAGACCTGGGGGAGGTGCTGCCATTCGTCGATGAGCAGCGTTCCGCTCGGGGCCGTCGACAGGTCGAAGTCAGCGCTCACAGCCGCACGTTGACCCACATCGTCGAGCCTCCAGATCGCCTCCGCCCTGAGCGCAGCGGTCTGGGTCTTACCCACACCCTTGGGGCCGTCGATCGCGATGGCGGCAAGCGCGGGCATCAGATCGTCGAGCTCGGCGTCGAGCGTCCGTCGCAGGTAGACCACACGAACAGACTAGCCCATGCGCGGACGTTCAACTAGTCCAAATGCGGGCCCCTGACTCTTCCATACGCGACCACATCCTCAGACGTCCAACCCCCTCAGGATGCGCAGCAGAATCATACATTGAAACGAAATTCGACCACGTCGCCGTCGGCCATCACGTAGTCCTTGCCTTCGAGCCTCAGTTTGCCCGCGGCCCTGGCGGCCGCCTCGGAGCCCAGCTCGACGAGGTCGTCGTAGCTCACGATCTGGGCCTTGATGAAGCCCTTCTGGAAGTCGGTGTGAATCGCACCGGCCGCCTCGGGCGCGGTGGCGCCCTTCTTGATCGTCCAGGCGCGGGACTCCTTGGGCCCCGCCGTCAGGAAGCTCTGCAGCCCCAGCGTGTCGTAGCCGACCCGCGCGAGCTTGTCGAGGCCCGGCTCGTCGACGCCGGCGTCCGCGAGAAACTCGCGGGCCTCGTCGGCGTCCATCTCGACGAGCTCCGCCTCGAACTTCGCGTCGAGGAAGATGGCCTCGGCGGGCGCGACGAGCGCGCGCATCTGCGCGTGCAGGTCCTCGTCGGCCAGCTCGTCCTGGTCGCAGTTGAACACGTAGATGAACGGCTTCGCCGTCAGCAGGAACAGATCGCGCAGCGGCTCCAGATCGAGCCCAGCCGCGTAGACGCCCTTGCCGTCGCCCAGGACGCGGTACGCCTCCTGCCACGCCTCGAACTTCGGGCGCGACTCCCTCTTGATCTTCGCCTCCTTCTCCAGCCGCGGGAGCGCCTTCTCGAGCGTCTGGAGGTCGGCGAGCACCAGCTCCGTCGTGATGGTCTCGATGTCGGAGCTCGGGTTCACCCCGCCGTCGACGTGGGTGACGTCGACGTCCTCAAAGACCCTGGTCACCTGGCAGATCGCGTCGGCCTCGCGGATGTTCGCGAGGAACGCGTTGCCCATGCCCTCCCCCTGGGAGGCACCCTTCACGATGCCCGCGATGTCGACGAAGCTGACGGTCGCCGGGACGATCCGCTCCGAGTGGTACAGCTCGGCCAGCTTCTCCAGCCGCGGCTCGGGGACGCCGACCACGCCCACGTTCGGCTCGATCGTCGCGAACGGGTAGTTCGCGGCGAGCACGTCGTTGCGGGTCAGCGCGTTGAACAGGGTCGACTTGCCGGCGTTGGGGAGACCGACGATTCCGATGGTGAGTGCCACGGGGGGACATTCTAACGTCCGCGCCGGGCGCCAGCCCCGCGTGACAGAATGCACCGATGAGCACGGACCACAACAGCACGGGCACGAGCACGCAGCCGGCGGTGATCGCGGTGAACCTCGCAGGCGAGAAGGTCGGCGCCGGCTGGGGCCGGGCGCGAGCCGTCGCCGTCGCCACGGTCACCGACGGGCGCATCGACTCCTGGCAGGTCGAGGACGTCCGCTGGGACATCGCCCACGACCAGGCCGGCGAGGGCTCCCATCACGCGCGGGTGGTGCGGTTCCTGCGCGACCACGGCGTCCAGGCGGTCGTCACCGGGCACATAGTCGCGCAATGCGTGGAAGGCCACATCAGAGC
>CALMAD010000066.1 GCA_937859105.1 uncultured Propionibacteriaceae bacterium | reverse complement strand
CCGCCCAGTCCTCGGCGGGGAAGCACCGGACGACCAGCCCCGGCCCCTGCCGCGCGGCGCGTCCGGCGCGCTGCACCGCCGACGACCGGGCCTCCGCGACCGTGACGAGCCCGGTCATGCCGCGGCCGGCGTCGAAGCGGGGCTCGCGGGCGAGTCCGGCGTCGACGACGACCCGGACGCCGGGCACCGTCAGCGATGACTCCGCGACCGCCGTGGCGACGACGACGCGTCGCCCGGAGGCGGAGGGACCGGAGGCGGAGGGACCGGGGTCGGCGAGCGCGGCGTCCTGGGCGCGGACGTCCAAGGAACCGGCCAGCGGCAGGGCCCGGACGCCGGCGTCCGCGAGCCGCCCGACGACGGCCGCGACCTCGCGCGCCCCGGGGAGGAAGACGAGCCCGTCCCCCTCGTGCGCGGCGAGCGCATCGAGGGTCGCCGCGGCGACGTGGTCGAGGAAGGCGGGCGTGACGCCGCGGTCGTCCAGCCGCCGGACGCCCCGGGCCGGCGCCCACGTGACCTCGAGCGGGTGCAGGTCGGCGTCCACGGCGACGACGGGGGCGTCGCCCAGCATGGCGGACCAGCGGCCGGCGTCCAGGGTGGCGGACATGGCGACGACGACGAGGTCGTCCCGCAGCTCGCGCACCTCGCGGGCCATCGCGACCGCCAGGTCGGTCTCGATCTGCCGCTCGTGCACCTCGTCCAGCACGATGGCCGCGACGCCCGGCAGGTCCGGGTCGGCGAGCAGCCGCCGCACGAGGACGCCGGCCGTCACGAACTCCACCCGCGTCGCCGCGGACGCGCGCGACTCGCCGCGGACCGTGTAGCCGACCGTCTCCCCTAGCCGGGTGCCGGTCAGGGACGCCAGCCGGCGCGCCGCCGCCCGGGCGGCGATGCGCCGGGGCTGGGTCACCACGACCCGCCCGCCGGACACCCCCGCCGCCCCGCCCAGCGCCTCCGCGACGGCCGGGGGCACGAGCGTCGTCTTGCCGGTACCCGGGGGCGCCTGGACGACCGCGACTCCCGTCCCGCGCACGGCGTCCATGAGCGCGCCGACGGCGCCCGCGACGGGCAGGCCGGCGCCGATGCGCCGGAGGTCGAACGGCACGAGCCGGTCCGGCTCGCGCACCGTCAGAAGAGCTCGCCGATCTGGTCGAGCAGCGCGTCGGGCAGCGCGATCTCGCCGGCTCCGGCGTTCTGGGTGACCTGCTCGGGCGTCGTCGCGCCGGAGATGACGCTGCTCACCGGATCCTGCGCGAGCAGCCAGCCGATGGACGCCTGCAGCATCGTGAGCCCGTGCTCGTCGCAGAGGGCGCGGTAGGCGTCCAACTGCTCCCAGTTCGCCCCGGCGAGGATCTTCGGCCGCGTGGTCAGCCGGCCCGTGCCGCCCTCGCGCGTGTACTTGCCGGTCAGCAGGCCGGACTTGAGCGGGAAGTAGGGCAGGAAGCCCAGCCCCAGGTCACGGCAGGCGGGCAGGACGCCGGCCTCGACGCCGCGCTCGACTAGCGAGTACTCGCTCTGCGCCGACGTGAACCGGACGAACCCGTTCTCGCGCGCCACGAAGTCGGCCTCGTAGAGCTGGTCGGCGGAGAAGTTCGAACTGCCGATGTGGCGCACCTTCCCCTCGCTGACCAGGTCGTTCAGCACGCGCAGCGTCTCGCCGATGGGCGTCTTCGGGTCGGGGGTGTGCATCTGCAGCAGGTCGATGCGGTCGGTCTGCAGCCGGCGCAGCGAGTTCTCCACCGCGTGCCGGACGTACTTCTCGGCGCCCTTGTGCCCCCGCCCCTCGTAGCCGGGCATCGCGAAATCCTGATGCCCGAACTTCGTGGCCAGGACGACCTCGTCGCGCCGCCCCTTCAGGGCGACGCCCATGAACTCCTCGCTTTGGCCCGGCTTGCCGCCGTAGATGTCGGCGCCGTCGAAGAAGGTGATGCCGGCGTCGATCGCGGCGTGGATGACGGCCGTGCTGCCGTCTTGCCACTCGGTCGCGGTGCCCGGCCGGGAGAAGTTGTTACAGCCCATGCCGATCGCACTGACGACGAGGCCGCTGTGTCCGAGAGTCCGCTGCTGCATGGCTTCACCCTACGATCCCCCGGACGCCCGCGGAACCGTCCGCCGGGTGTGCATCGCGGGCGCGCGCCGCTCGTCCGGTCGGCGCTCGTCCGGGCGGCCGGTCCCGGCGCGGGTCAGGCGTCCGGGGGGTCGCTCACGTCGGCGAGCCGCGCGTGCAGCGCGGCGAGGGCGGCGTCCGCGTCGAGCAGGACGCCGGCCGCGTGGGCGCCAGCGCCCATCGAGATCTGCCGGCCGGCGATGGCCGCGTCGGCGATCACGGGCCACGCGTGCGTGGCCCCGAACGGCGTGATGGTGCCGCGTTCGTACCCGGTCACGTCGAGCGCCTTCGCGGCGCTCGGCATCGACAGCCGGCTCACCCCGAGGACGCCGCGCAGCTTCGGCCACGAGAACTCGCGGTCCCCCGGCACGAGCACGAACAGGTAGTCCCCCTTGCCGCGCCGCACGACGATCGTCTTCACGAGGTCGCGCGGCTCGATGCCGCGCAGGGCCGCCGCCTCGGCCAGGGACCCGACGCGCCCGTGCCGCTTCAGCTCGTAGCTCAGCCCGGACGCCTCCAGCGCACTCAGCGCTCGGGCCAGGCCGGGCTCCGCCGCCGACCCGGGAGGCGTTCCCGCGGGAACGTCCGGAGTCCGCGGAGGCGTTCCCGCGGGAACGTCCGGAGGCTGCGCAGGCGTTCCCGCGGGAACGTCCGAACCGTCCGAAGGCGTTCCCGCGGGAACGTCGGGTGCGCGTCCGCCGGCGTCCGGACGCCGGCTCTCCCCGCTCACCGGGACGCCTCCGGCGCGGCCTGGACCGGGTCGGCCTTGCCGCGCAGGAACCCGGACAGCAGCACGACCAGCAGCGTCGCGGTCGGCATGACGACCAGGGCGACGCGGAGGGAGGCGAGGTCGGCGAGGCGTCCGACGAGCGGCGGGCCGATGAAGAACGCGAACCGCAGCAGCCAGTTGACGATCGCGAGGCCGGCGCCGTGCGGCAGGCCGGGCATGCTGTCGGCGGTCGCGTACACGGCCGGGACGACCGTCGCGACGCCCCAGCCGGCGCACGCGAACCCGATGAACGTGAGGGGCACGCTCGGGAACGCCAACGCGAGCCCCATGCCGAGCGTGCCGACCGTGCAGCCGAGCCGGGCGGCGTGCCGGTTGCCGAGCGCGTCCACGAGCCGGTCGCCCGTGAACCGTCCGATCGTCTGGGCGCCGACGACGAACACGACGCCGAGGCCGGCGACCGCGGGGGTCGCCCCGAGGAAGTCGTGCAGGTAGAGCGCCGACCAGGTGAAGCCGGCGTCCTCGATGCTGGCGCCGAACGCCGCGACGAGGCCGAGGGCGATGAGCGGCCACCACAGGTTCGGCGGCACCTTCGCGGCGGGGGCGTGCTCGTCGGCGTCCTCGATGTCGGGGCCGCGCAGCAGGAAGCGGCGCAGCGACAGGTTCACGGCGAGCAGCACCGCGCCGAAGATGACCGCGTGCCACGGCAGCGGCAGCGCGAGGCCCGCGAAGAGCGCGCCGACGAGGCCGCCGCAGACGGCCCCGACGCTCCACCACGCGTGGAAGGTGTTGTTGATCGAGCGTCCGTAGAGCTTCTGCACGCGCAGTCCGTGAGCGTTCATCGCGACGTCGGTGTAGACGTCGACCGCGCTCGTGCAGAAGACGAAGAGGGCGAACAGCCACGGCGTCGGCGAGTTCAGCACGCAGCCGGCGAAGATGATCTGCATCACCTGCGCCCAGGCGGCCACCCGCGCGGAGCCGAACCGGCGCATCAGATGCGCGGTCCACATGCCGGCGATGAGCCCGCCGCCGGGGCCGAGCGCGAGGGCGAGCCCGAAGAAGCTGTTCGACAGCCCCAGGTTCTCTTTCACCAGCGGGTAGCGCGGCACCACGCTGGCGAGGGTGGCCCCGTTCAGCCAGAACAGCGCCGCGACAGCCCAGCGGGCGCGGCGGACGTGCAGCGGGATCGTGGCGGCTGACATGGGCTCCTCGTCGTCTGGATCTCCCACCAGGGGTTCGGCCGCACTCTAGCCGGGGGCGCGGGTCACCAGACAGCACGGGGGATACTGGGCACCGTGGACCGGATCGCGCGCTGGTGGGACGACAGCCCCTGGGTCGTGCTCCTCGTCGTCTTCTGGCTCGGCGCCATGGCCCGCGGCCAGGCGATCTACTGGCTGGGCCGCGGCCTCGTCGGGCAGGCCCGCACCCGCAGCGCCCGGCATCCCGGACGCCTCCACGCGTGGCTCACCAGCCCCGCGATCGCCCGCGCTGAGCGCTGGCTCGACCGATTCGGCTGGCCGCTCGTGCCGCTGGCCTACCTGACCGTGGGCGTCCAGAGCGCGGTGATGGCCGCCGCGGGCATCCTGCGGATGCGCTGGGCGCTGTTCACCGTCGCCCAGGTGCCGGGCGCCGTCGCGTGGGCGCTGATCTACACGACGATCGGGTTCGCCGCCTGGGAGGCCCTCATCGGTCAGGCCGTGGGATCGTGGCTCGGCTGGTTGGTGCTCGCGCTCGCCGTGCTGATCGGCGGCAGTTGGCTCGTCACCCGGCGTCTGCGCCGGGCCCAGACCGAGAAATAGCCGGACGCCGCGCGCGGGCGGCGTCCACGTGCGCGCCCGAAAGCACCCCGCGGAATGCGGAGTTTCTCGCGCCAGAACCCGCGGGGTGAATACCCGGTTTCAGGGACGCGTTTCGGTTCCGGAAATCCCACATCAAGAGACATCACTCACTCATTCGTCTCATTTTATGGATCGTCGCATCCCGATCTTCTGTGGATGGTCAATGAGGCATTGACCGACGGTTATGCACCATTACGCCCTTCTGTTCGCCCCGGATGGCCGGCCGTGCAGCGCCTCAAGTGAACGGTTAACAGGACCCTCAACGGGCCTGACGCCGCCGAATTGAAGACTTGAGCCTTTCTGTCACCTGATCGGATGAAAAGCGTGACCGGGCGCTCGTCGCACTCGATACCCCCCTGCAGAAGGACACCCCCCATGACGAACAACCGACGCTTCGCGGCGCTGGCCGTCTCCGGCCTCATCGTCGCCGCGGGTCTCAGCATCCCCGTGCACGCCCAAGCGGCCCCGGTCCCCACCTCCCCCCAGCAGCCCGCCCGGACGCCGCGCCTCGACCCCGGCGCCCAACGCTTCATCGTCACCTACCGAGCCGGCGACCGCAGCCGCCAGGCGCGCAGAAACTCGGACGTCGCCGCCGCCGCCCGGGCGCACGGACGGTCCGTCGCCCGCACCCGCGTCATGGCGACCGGCGCGACGGTCGTCTCGTTGAATCAGGACCTTCCGGCCGCCGCGATCCCCGGCTTCCAGCGCTCCCTGCGCGCCCGGGCCGGCGTCGCGAACGTGGAGGTCGACCGGTTCATGCAGCCGATGGCCGCCCCGACCGACCCCCTGTACCCCCAGCAGTGGCACTACTCTGCGGACGCCACGAGCATCCGGCTCCCCGGGGCGCTCGACCGCTCGACCGGCGCCGGCGTCACCGTCGGGGTCGTGGACTCCGGCATCACCGCGCACCCCGACCTCAACCCGGGCACCGGCTACGACTTCATCACCGACCCCAGCATCGCGCGCGACGGCTCCGGCCGCGACGCCAACCCGGCCGACGAGGGCGACTGGAGCGAGGCCACCGACACGACCTGCAACCAGTACCAGCGGTTCATCCCGTCGAGCTGGCACGGAACCCACGTCGCCGGGACGATCGCCGCCCGCACGAACAACGGCGTCGGCGTGGCCGGCGTCGCGGGCGGATCGCGGGTTTTCATGGCCCGCGCCCTCGGCCACTGCGGCGGCTGGTCGTCCGACATCATCGACGCGATGATGTGGGCCGGCGGGCAGCCGGTGAGCGGCGTCCCCGCCAACCCCAATCCGGCCAAGGTGCTCAACCTCAGCCTCGGCGGGCCCGGCGCGTGCGGCACCGCCTACCAGAACGCGATCAACGCCCTCGTGGCGCGGGACGTCACGATCGTGGTCGCCGCCGGCAACGAGACCCAGAACGTGGCGAACGTCACCCCGGCCAACTGCAACAACGTCGTCGCCGTCGCGGCCATCGGGCCGGACGGCAACCGCGCCTACTACTCCAACTTCGGCGCGCAGGTCGACGTCACGGCCCCCGGCGGCAACCAGCAACTCGGCACGACCTCCGGCGTCCTCTCCACGATCAACAGCGGCCAGCGGACGCCCGAGTCCGCCACCTACGGCTGGATGCAGGGCACCTCGATGGCCGCGCCGCACGTGGCCGGGGTCGCCGCGCTCATGAAGTCGGCGAACCCCTCGCTCACGCCCGCGCAGATCGAGGCGATCCTGAAGCAGACCGCGCGGCCGGCGTCCGGATCCTGCTCCGGCTGCGGGGCGGGCCTCGTGGACGCCGCGGCGGCCGTCCGGGCGGTCGCCGGCGGCACCGACCCGACGCCCCAGCCAGGCGACGTCATCACCAACCCCGGCTTCGAGCAGGGGACGACCGGCTGGAGCGACGCGGCTCCGTCATCACGGACGCCTCCGGCGCGCCCGCCCACTCCGGCACCTGGAAGGCGTGGCTGGGCGGCTACGGCTCCACCCGCACCGACACGATCAGCCAGCAGATCACCGTCCCCACGGGCGCCACGACGCTCAGCTACTGGATGTACATCACCAGCGCCGAGGACGCCTCCGCCGCCAACGTCGACAACCTCACGGTCACCATGGAGGGGACGCAGATCCGCAGCCGATCGAACATGTTCCCGAACAAGGGTCAGTGGGTGAAGGAGACCGTCGACATACGCGCCTTCGCCGGGCGCAGCGTCACCCTCGCCTTCACCGGCACCGAGAACGCGTCGAAACAGACCAGCTTCGTGCTCGACGACCTCGCCATCGGCTGAACGGAGGATCATCGCGGGCGCTCGGCCGACACCC
>CALMAD010000065.1 GCA_937859105.1 uncultured Propionibacteriaceae bacterium | reverse complement strand
CCGACCCACCCTCGGCGACCGGCCAGCCGTAGCGGTGCCCGGCGGCGGTGATCACCCTGCATCAGCGGCTGGAGAACCAATTGCGCCGCCGGGTCCCGTCTCTGCGCGCGGTCGAGCAGGTCTGAGGACGCCTCAGGCGTCCGGATCGACCATCACGAGGCTCATGTGCGTGGGCTCGTCGGCGATGAGCGAGTGCCGCGCCCCGGGCGCCATGTAGAGCACATCGCCGGGCTTCATCGTGTGCTCGACGCCCTCGAGCGTGAACCGAAGCTGACCGGTCAGCACCTGCACGACCACCGCCCGCGGCGAGCTGTGCTCGGTGAGCAACTCGCCGGCGTCGAACGAGAAGTACACGACCCGCAGCAGCGGGTTGTTCACGATCACGCGCGACGTCGTCGCCTCCTGCTGCACCGGCAGCGCGTCGAGCAGCCCGAGGGCCGCCGAGGAATCCTCAACCGTGGACATCTTCTGAGCCATTGCGTCTCTCCTTCTGCGGACGCCGCCGCGTCCTCCTCGCCACCGTGCGGGCCGCGCCCGTCCCGTCAGGCTAGCCCGCTCACCAAATGCTGACGCGGTCGCCGGGATCGAGCCACAGCCCGTCTCCCGGACGGACGCTGAAGGCGTCGTAGAACGCGTCGACGTTCCGGACGACCTGGTTGCAGCGGAACACCGTGGGGGAGTGCGGGTCGGTCGCGATCTGTTCGGCAAGCGCGGCGTCGCGCACCTTCTCGCCCCAGATGCGCGCCCAGGACAGGAAGAACAGGCGCCGCTCGTCGTCCGTGCCGCCGCCGGCGAGCTGCCAGGCGCGGTAGGCGATCGAGAGGCCGCCCAGGTCGCCGATGTTCTCGCCGAGGGTCAGGGAGCCGTTCACGTGGACGTCCGGCAGCTGCGCGGGCGCGAGCGCGTCGTACTGGGCGACGAGGCGTCCGGTGAGGCGCTTGAAGGCGGCGTGGTCGTCGGGCGTCCACCAGTCGCGGAGGCGTCCGTCGCCGTCGCAGGTGGACCCCTGGTCGTCGAACCCGTGCCCGATCTCGTGCCCGATCACGGCGCCGATCGCGCCGTAGTTCTCGGCGTCGGAGGCGTCCGGATCGAAGAACGGTGGCTGCAGGATCGCGGCCGGGAACACGATCTCGTTGCGCAGCGGGTGGTAGTAGGCGTTCACGGTCTGGGGGGTCATGAGCCACTCCCAGCGCCGCACCGGCCCGGACGCCTTCTCGACCTCGGTGTCGAACGAGAACTCCTCCGCGCGCTGCACGTTGCCCAGCAGGTCGTGGCTCCCGATCGTAAGCGCCGAGTAGTCCTTCCAGCGGTCGGGGTAGCCGATCTTCGTCCCGAACGTGGCGAGCTTCGCGAGCGCCTCGGCGCGGGTTTCGTCGCCCATCCACTCCAGCGACCGGATCGACTCGCCGTAGGCCGCCAGCAGGTTCGCGACGAGGGCGTCCATGCGCTCCTTGGCCTCGGGGCCGAAGTGCCGCTCGACGTACAGCTGCCCGACGGCCTCGCCCAGGTACCGCTCGACGACCGACACGC
Organism: uncultured Propionibacteriaceae bacterium; assembly: GCA_937859105.1. GTDB lineage: Bacteria > Actinomycetota > Actinomycetes > Propionibacteriales > Propionibacteriaceae > Propioniciclava. Next base: position 5,431 of record CALMAD010000065.1, on the reverse strand, counting down.
CCCGCTTCCAGCGCTCCCGCTGCTCGGGGATGCCCTGCAGCGTCGTCGAGTAGAAGTCGAACCACGCGCGGTACACGTCGGCGGGGAGGGCGAACGCCCGATCCTTCACGAGGTGGAAGCGTGCCCAGGCACGCCACGTGGTCAGGTCGACGTCGCTCAGCAGCCCGGACGCCTCCGCGAAGAACGACGGCTGGCAGACCACCAGCGCCCGCAGGTCGCCCGCGCCGGCGGCGCAGAGCACGTCGCCCCAGGGGGCGGGCAGGTCGGCGGCGTCGGTGAGGTTGAACGTGGCGACGAAGTCGCGGCAGCGCACCTTGTCCCAGTGCAGTGCGGCGATGCGGGTCTCCAGTTCGACGACGGACGCCGCGGCCGCCGGGTCGGCGCCGCTCAACTCGAGCAGCCGCGCGACGAGCGCGCGGTACGCCTCCCGGACGCCCGCGTAGCGCTCCAGCCGGTAGTACTCCTTGTCGGGGAGCCCGATGCCGTCCTGCGCGAGGAACAGGCGGTACGTGTCGGGTGAGGACGGGTCGGAGTCGACGCCGGCCCCGAACATGCTCGTGACGCCGGAGCGCAGGCACCAGCCGAGGTGGGCGACGAGGTCGTCCACCGAGTGGATCCCGTCGACGCGCTCCAGCCCCAGCCAGTCGAGCCCGGACGCCTCGACGCCCTCGGCGTCCATGAAGGACGCGTAGAGGTCCGCGATGCGTGCCGCGTCGCTGCCCGGCCGGGGCTGGGACGCCGCCGTGTCGGTGATCACCTCCCGGACCGCCACCTCGGAGGCGTCGCGCAACAGGTGGAAGGCGCCGTAGCGCCCCTTGTCGGCAGGGATGTCAGTGGTGGCGAGCCAGCGGCCGTTGACGTGGACGTACAGGTCATCGGCCGGACGGACGCTGGGGTCAGTGTCGAATTTCATCGACCCCTATCCTGCCTTCGTCACGCGCCGTTCACCCCCGGTTCGGATAGTGGTCGATCGGCGCCTGCCGGGACCCCTTCTGGTTGCGGGCGGCCTCGATGCGGATGCGGCGGCCCTCCGCCACGTCCTTGCGGAGCTTTTGCTCCTTCTTGTCGCTCGCCTTCGTGTCGCGCGGCGGGAGCTGAATGTCCTCCTCCGCGGCGACTCCGCCCTGCAACTGCCGCGCGCGCTCCATTTCGGCGTCGAATTCGGCGCCGAAGAGCAGGGCGAGGTTCAGAATCCAGATCAGGAACAGGAAGATGATGACGCCGGCCAGCGTCCCGTAGGTGCGGTTGTAGCTGCCGAAGTTGCCCGCGTAGAGCGCGAACGCGACGCCGGCGAGGCCGCCGAGCACGATCGCGATGATGGCGCCCGGGCTGATCCAGCGCATCTTCGGCTGCCGTACGTTCGGCGTGAAGTAGTACAGCAACGCCACGATCACGATGGCGACCACGAGCAGGATCGGCCACTTCACGATGCTGAACACGGTGAGGAACACCTCGCCGAGACCCATGAGGTCGCCCACGGCCTGCAGGATCGGGCCGGACGCCGCGAGCAGCACCAGGGAGAGCGCCAGCAGCACGAGGATGGCCGCGGTGAGGCCGTACATGCCGAGGTTGAGCTTCACCGGGCCGCGCCCCTCCGGCACCTCGTAGACCACGTTCATGGCCCGCCCGAACGCCTTCACGTAGTTGGACGCCGACCACAGCGCGGTCAGGATGCCGATGATCAGGCCGAGCCCGGGGGCGGGCGCGGTGAGCAGCCCCTCCAGCACCGGACGGATCGTGTCCATCGTGCTGGCCGGCACGACGGTGGCGACCTGGTCGAGGATGCCGGTCACGGCGTCCGCGCTCTGCCCGAACAGGCTCAGGATCGACACCAGGGCGATGAGGCCCGGGAAGATCGACAGCACGGTGTAGTAGGTGAGGCCGGCCGCGAGGTCGGTGAGACCGTCGTCGCCGACCTCACGGATCGTCGACCGCAGCACGTACTTCCAACTGGGCTTGGTGAGTTCGGTCGGCGAATCGGGTTTCCGGGAATCCTCGGGATGAGGCTCGCTGGGCGTATGGGCCATGAGGGTGGCGCTCCTTCCGCGGCGCTCGGGGGAAAGGTCACGCCCACTTTAGTCTGACAAGGTGAAGAGCGTCACTAGCCGCGTCGGGTGCGCCGTGGTCAGGCTTCCGTGAGCACGTCGGAGAGGGCGGCCGCCTCCCCACGCAGGCGCCGGGCACGCACCGGGTCGGCCTGGGACGCCGCCTGCTCGCGCTCGTCGCGCAGCCGCATGAGCAGCCGCCGGACGCCGTGCTCGCCCAAGGGGATGTGGGACGGGGCGAGCCCCATGGCGAGGATGGAACCGGCCTCGCCGGGGAGTTGGATGGTTTCTGCTTCGTCCAGCGCGACGAACGCCGCCCGCAGCCCCGCGACCGACGTGAGGTCGCGGCGTTGCTTGGCGTCCGCCAGCGCATGGGACAGACGGGCCTTCAGGCCCGCCTCGGGGGGAGTTGAGGACACCCCGTTACGGTAATACGTGGCGAACTAGACCGTCCACGTGTCCGAACCTTCAATCAAATGCTGCATTTTCACTATTCGATTAGCGCGGTCCGGCATGGTCACCTGCGAGCGGGCGGCGTCGTCGTACACCGGACGCTCGACATCCCTGAATACCCCAATGGGAGACAGGGAGAGCTGCTGCGAATCGGTCATACGTGCGAGCGCGAAAGCCTGCGCGGCGTCCGGGTTGTGCGAATCGTGCCGCAGGATCTCGGCCTCGTCGACCGTGGCAACTGTGGCAACCTCGAGAGACCCCGATTTCGAATCGCGGACGATTCCGAGCTCGCGGTTCGCCCCGAAGACGATCGGCTCGCCGTCGGTGAGCGGGATCACGCGCGGCGACCCGGCCTCCTTGAGGCCGTCGTAGGCGCCGTCGTTGAAGATCGGGCAGTTCTGGTAGATCTCCACCAGGGACGCCCCGCGGTGCGAAACGGCCCGCCGGAGCACCTGGGTGAGGTGCTTGCGGTCGGAGTCGATCGTGCGCGCGACGAACGTCGCCTCGGCGCCGAGCGCGAGCGCGACGGGGTTGAACGGGTAGTCCAGCGAGCCGGCGGGCGTGGACTTCGTGACCTTGCCCGACTCGGACGTCGGCGAGTACTGGCCCTTCGTGAGCCCGTAGATGCGGTTGTTGAAGAGCATGATCGTGATGTTCACGTTGCGGCGCAGCGCGTGGATCAGGTGGTTGCCGCCGATCGACAACGCGTCACCGTCGCCCGTGACGACCCACACGGCCAGGTCGGGCCGGGCCATCGCGATGCCCGTCGCGATCGAGGGCGCGCGGCCGTGGATCGAGTGGATGCCGTACGTGTCGAGGTAGTACGGGAACCGCGACGAGCAGCCGATGCCGGAGACGATCACGGTGTTCTCGCGCTTCACGCCGAGGTCGGGCATCAGGCCCTGGAAGGCGGACAGCACGGCGTAGTCGCCGCAGCCGGGGCACCAGCGCACCTCCTGGCTGGAGACGAACTCCTTGCGGTTCAGCGGTTCGATGCTGAGGGGGACCTGGGACAGGCCGGTGGTCGTGGTCATCGCACGTCCTTTCCGTCGATGAAGTCGATGAGGTCGGGGGCGAACTCGCGCGGCGAGATCGGCAGGCCCCGGACCTTGGAGTAGCTGTGCACGTCGACGAGGTACCGTCCGCGCAGGTAGAAGGCGAGTTGCCCGAGGTTCATCTCCGGGACGATGACGCGCCGGTAGGCGCGCAGGACGTCGCCGGTGTTCGCGGGCAGCGGCGCGATGTGCCGCAGGTGGGCCGTCGCAACCTTGCGGCCCGACTCCCGGACGCGGCGGGCCGTCTCGGCGATCGGCCCCCACGTGGAGCCCCAGCCGAGCACGAGCACGTCGGCGTCGCCGTCGGGGTCGTCGGCCACGAGATCCGGCACGTCGCGGACGATCTGATCGATCTTCGCCTGCCGCAGCCGGACCATCTTCTCGTGGTTGGCCGGGTCGTAGCTGATGTTGCCCGTGCCGTCGGCCTTCTCGATGCCGCCGATGCGGTGCTCCAGCCCGGCCGTGCCCGGCACGGCGATCGCGCGCGCCAGGTTCGCGTCGCGCAGGTACGGCAGGAACGCGCCGTCGGGGCCGTTCGGCTTCGACGCGAAGCGCGGGTCGATCGCCGGGATCTTCTCCAGGTCCGGCACCGGCCACGGCTCCGCGCCGTTGGCGAGGTACCCGTCGGTGAGGACGATGACCGGCGTCCGGTACTTCAACGCGATGCGCACGGCCTCCAGGGCCGTCCAGAAGCAGTCGCCGGGGGACTGGGCGGCGAGCACCGGCAGGGGCGCCTCGCCGTGGCGTCCGAACAGCGACTGGAAGAGGTCGGCCTGCTCGGTCTTCGTCGGCATGCCCGTCGACGGGCCGGCGCGCTGGATGTCGCAGACCACCAGCGGCTGCTCCAGCATCACGGCGAGCGAGATGGTCTCCGACTTCAGGGCCATGCCCGGCCCGGACGTCGACGTCACGCCCAGGTGCCCCGCGTAGGACGCCCCGAGCGCGGCCCCGACGGCCGCGATCTCGTCTTCGGCCTGGAAGGTCATGACCCCGTGGTCCTTCGCCTTGCTGAGTTCGTGCAGCACGTCGGACGCCGGCGTGATCGGGTACGCGCCCAGGAACAGCGGCAGGTCGGCCTTGACCGCCCCCGCCATCAACCCCAGCGAGAGCGCCTTGTTGCCGGTGATCTGCCGGTACAGGCCCTCCTTCAGCGGCGCGGGCGCGACCTCGAAGCGCACGGCGAAGCTCTCCGTCGTCTCGCCGAAGTCGTAGCCGGCCTTGAAGGCGGCCTTGTTGGCGTCCCTGATCTGCGGCTTCTTGGCGAACTTCACGTCGAGGAACTCGTACGTGCCCTCGACCGGCCGCGAGTACAGCCACGTGAGCATGCCGAGCGCGAACATGTTCTTCGCGCGGGACGCCTCCTTGCGGCCCAACCCGAAGTCGGCGACCGCCGCGACGGTCATGCCGGTGAGGTCGAGGGGGTGGACCTGGTAGGCGTCCAGGCTGCCGTCCTCCAGCGGGTTCGCCGCGTAGCCCACCTTCGTGAGGTTGCGCTTGGTGAAGTCGTTGGTGTCGGCGATGATCGTGCCGCCGCGGCGCAGGTCGCGGAGGTTGGCCTTGAGCGCGGCCGGGTTCATCGCGACGAGCACGTCGGGCACGTCGCCCGGCGTGTGGATGTCGACGTCGGCGAAGTGGAGCTGGAAGCTCGAGACGCCGGCGATCGTGCCCTGGGGGGCACGGATCTCGGCCGGGAAGTTCGGGAGGGTCGCGAAGTCGTTGCCGACCGCGGCGGAGTCGGAGGTGAACCGATCGCCCGTCAACTGCATTCCGTCACCGGAATCCCCGGCGAAGCGGATGACGACGCGGTCGAGCCTTTGCAGAGTTGTCACAGAATCATCTTTCTCACGCAGACGCCCATCCAGGGTATCTGCTGGTTGA
>CALMAD010000064.1 GCA_937859105.1 uncultured Propionibacteriaceae bacterium | reverse complement strand
GTTGAGCCACTGGCCGAGCCAGGTTTTCCGGACGAGCACCTGGTAGCTGCCCAGCAGCGCCGCGCCCACGACCGTCCAGGTGAGCAGCAGCTTCGCCGCGATCGACCACGGCTGGTCCGCGATCAACAGCTCGAACCCCACGAGGAGGGGCAAGTGCACCAGGTACGCCCAGTACGAGGAGTCGGCGAGATACCGAATCACGGGGCGTTCTCGCCGCAGAAACCGGACGCACAGGCCGAGAAGGGCGTACGTCCACGTCCAGCCGGCGAGGGCGACGAGCGCCGCGTGCCCCGGCACCGTCAGCATCGCCGGGGTGGTCACATACCCGGCCGCCGACAGCGCGATCGCCGCCGCGAGCTGCCCGGGCCACTGGCGCGCGATCCGCGCGAGGGCGTCCGGGTCGGCGTGCAGCGCCCAGCCGACCCCGAACGCGCCCAGATAGGCGACCAGCGGGGCGACCTCGGGCAGAATTGTGGTCGGCGCGGCGATCCCGCCCGTCGCGTCGCCCTGCGCCAGCACGCACAGGTAGTACGGCACGGCCGCCGCCAGCACGCCGGCCGGCCCCGACAGCGCGCGGCCCACCGCGCGCGTCAGGCAGGTGAGGTCGCGCCCCGGCCCGCTCATCCCCGCCGCACCCTCGCCGTCCGACGCCGCCCCGGACGCCCAGCGCGCCGCCCGCAGCGCGACCCACCGCACCCCGAGCGTCAGCGCGCTCACCTCGAACAGGACCAGCAGAAACCACAGCTGCCCCGGCGAGAACATCGCCAACGCCTCCGGGGCGCCGGGCCGCGACGGCGGCTGCGGCGGCGTCGCCCCGCGCAGCGACGCGTTCGCCGCGACGAGCAGCCCCAGCGGCATCACCGCCACCGGCCAGAACGCGACCATCGGCGCCAGGATGCGGACGGTCCGGTCCCGCAGGTACGCCCCGGCGCCGCGCCGGTGCACGACCATCCGCCCGAAGAACCCGGCGAGCAGCATGAACACCGTCATCCGGAACAGGTGGATCACGAACAGCGGCACCCCCACCGCCGCCGACGTGCGCGCGTCCGTCAGAAGCCACCCCATGCCCGGCGCGAACGGCATCAGGGAGTGCAGCACGATCCCCAGCCCGAGCGCGCCGGCGCGGAGGGCGTCCAAGCCATGCAAGCGCACCCCGACACCGACAGGGGGTTTCACATCCGTTGCAGTCATGCAAACGACCCTAGGAAGGCGCGGACGCCGCCGCGTCGGCCAGTCGGCGTCCCCCGCATCCGCCGATCGGCGGATGCCCCGCCAGCCCCGGCTGCACGCCCCGCCCACCACAATGGACGCCATGAAGCAGCCCACCGCCGCCGCGTTCCTGCGCTGGCTTCCCGCGGTGCTCGCGATCATGTCGTGGTTCATCGGCTGGGGGCTCGTCGGCGTCCTGCTCGACCGCACCACCGTGCTGTGGGCGCTGCCGCCCACGCTCGCCGTCGCGGCCCTCCGCATCGCCATCGAACGGAACGCCGCCCGCATCGTGCCCGGCTCGCGCGCCGCCGTCGTCGGCTACGCGGTCCACCTCGCCCTCACGCTCACGATGGTCGCGCTCAACCCGTTCGGCTGCATCTACGCGTTCATCGGCTACCAGGACGCCGACCGCTTCTTCGTCGGCCGCCAGGTCCCCGTCGTCATCGTGCTCACCGCGGTCACGTGCGCGTTCGGGCAGGCGGGCAGCTTCCGCGGGCTCCAGGGCGCACCCCTGCTGTTCATCGCGCTGCTCGCCGTCAACCTCCTGATCGCGCTCTCCTTCATGCGCGCCGCCCTCGCCCAAGAGCGCCACGTCGCCGAGCGGGAACGCGCCGCCGACGAGCTCGCCCGGATCAGCCGGCAAAACGCCGTCCTGCACCAGCAACTGCTCGACCAGGCCCGCACCCGCGGCATCGCCGAAGAACGCGCCCGGCTCTCGCGCGAGATCCACGACACCGTCGCGCAAGGCCTCGTCGGCGTCATCAGCCAACTCGAAGCGCTGCCCGCCGACCTCGACCCCGGCATCCGCGAGCGCGTCGCCCGCGCCGAAGAGACCGCCCGCGGCTGCCTCACCGACGCCCGCCGCGCCGTCGCCGCCCTCGCCCCCCAGCAGCTCGACGACGACGACCTCGCCGACGCCGTCGGAGCCGTCGCCGCCGCCTGGGCCCGCAACCACCGCGTCGTCATCGAATTCGACGCCGACGCCGCCCCCGACCGCTTCCAACACGGCCCCGAGCTGCTGCGCGTGGTCCAGGAGGGGCTGTCGAACGTCGCCCGGCACGCGCAGGCGTCCGGGGTGCGCGTCACCCTCGGCGCCACCGCGGCCGCCGAGACCGTCACCGTCGCCGACGACGGCCGCGGCTTCCACCCGGACGCCCACGCCGCCGGCCACGGCCTCCCCGGCATGCGCGAACGCCTCGCCGCCGCCGGCGGCTGGCTCGACATCCGATCGGCCCCCGGGCACGGCACGACGCTCACCGCGACCATCCCGGTGACCGCGGAGGCGTCCCGATGACCGACATGACCGACCAGGGCAGGCCGGCGGCGTCCGTAGTGCGGGTGTTGATCGCGGACGACCACCCGGTCGTCCGCGACGGCCTCGTCGGCATGCTCGGCGCGGAGCCGGGCATCGAGGTCCTCGCCGTGGCGTCCGGGGGGCGCGAGGCCGTGACGCTGGCACGGCATGCCGAGCCCGACGTCGTCCTCATGGACCTGCGCATGCCCGACGGCAGCGGCGTGGACGCCATCCGCACCCTCCGCTCGGGGCCCGGCCCTCAGCCGCGCATCCTCGTGCTGACCACGTACGACACCGACCGGGACGTCCGCGGAGCGATGGACGCCGGCGCCGACGGCTTCCTCCTCAAAGACACCCGCCGCGCCGACCTCGTGCGGGCCGTCCGCGACCTCGCCGAAGGGCGTCCCGTGCTCGCGCCCGTCGCGCTCGCCGCCCTGACGCACCGCTCGGCGGAGGTGCCGCTGAGCGCGCGCGAGGTCGACGTGCTGCGCCTCGTCGCCGAGGGCCGCACCAACCGCGCCATCGCCGGACGCCTCGGCATCGGCGAAGCGACCGTCAAGACCCACCTCATGCACGTCTACGACAAGCTCGGCGTCACCGACCGGGCGTCCGCCGTGCGGGCCGCGTGGGAGCGCGGGCTCGTCTGACAGCCCTCGGACGCCGCCCGGTCGGTAGCCGGTTTAGTCGGTGGGGGTGAGTTCGCCGGCGATGTTGGTGGTCATCCAGTGGGCGAGGTCGGTGGGGGTGAGGTGTTGGCTGAGGAGGAAGACGAGCTTGGTGTAGGTGGCCTCCAGGGTCATGTCGCCGGCGCTGATCGCGCCGGCTTGGGCGAGGGCGTAGCCGGCTTCGTAGTGGCCCAACAAGACGTCGGCTTGGTGGCATTGGGACGCGATCACGACCGGGATGCCGGCGTGGATGGTGTCGTGGAGGATGTCGGTCAGGCCGGGTTCCTCGTTGGGAATGTTCCCCACACCGTAGGCGCGCAGGATGACGCCCTCGGGGGCCGGGTCGAGGATCGCGGCGAGCCGGGTCGCGGTGATGCCGGGGGCCAGGTCGCACACGACGATGTCGTGGCGTTCGTAGGGCGCCGGGTGACGCCAGCCGGAGCCGTGGGGTGGCCGTTGGAGCCATTGCCAGGGGGCGCCGGTGCGGGCGAGTTCGGTCACGCTGAGGGATTCGAAGCCTTGGAACGCCCACGACGACGTTTTCGTGGCCCGGTTCCCGGCCAAGAGTTTGTGCCCGAAGAACACCGCGACCCCGGTGAACTTGCCCGAGGCGGCGGCCCGCAGGGCGCCGGTCACGTTCGGGGCCGCGTCACTGCCCACCACGCCGAGGGGGTATTGCGCGCCGGTGATCACGACGGGTTTGCCGAAATGGGTCAACGCGAACGATAACGCCGAGGACGTGTAGGCCATCGTGTCGGTGCCGTGCAGCACGACGAACGCGTCCGCGGCATCACGGTGGGCCCACAAATCATCGACCAGCCCGCGCCAATCCTCCGGGGTGGCGTTGGAGGAATCGATGAGGTGGTCGAACGTGGTCAGCGTGGTCGCATCAGCCAGATCGGTATCGGTCAGGATCCGGTCCAGCCAGCCCTGGACGTCCGCGCCCGGCGCCAGACCGTGCGGGGTATCGATCATGCCCAGCGTGCCGCCTGTATAGGTGATATGAACCCGCATGGTCCGGCTACCCCTGCGTCGTGGTGTCGTCGATGTCGAGCATCGCGTCGAGTTTCTCGGCATGGATCCGGTTCCGGACCGCGAACCAGCCGATAACCAACGCGACCGCGACCACACCGAACAACGCCAGCGTCCAGCGGCCGATCGTGGGATCGAACGCCATCGAAACGATGATGACGACCAGGAACAAGATCGTGACCGCGTTCGTGTACGGCGCCCCGAACAACCGGTACTCCGGGCGGGTCTCCAATCCCTGACGGGCGCGGCGAACGAAAATCCAGTGCGACACCAGGATCGACATCCACGTGCCCGCGATCCCGATCCCGGCCAGGTTCATCACGATCTCGAACGCGCCACTGGGATAGATGTAGTTGATCAACACCCCGATCAGGCCCAGCCCGGCGGTAATGATGATGCCGCCATACGGCACCCGATGCCGGTTCAACCGGGCCGCAAACGAGGGGGCCTCGCCGGCGACCGCCATCGACCGCAACGTCCGCCCCGTCGCGTACAAGCCGGCGTTCAACGAGCTCAACGCCGCCGTCAACACGACGACCTGCATGATGTCGCCGGCATGCGGCACACCGATCCCGGCAAAGAACGTCACGAACGGGGACTCGTTCGCCGAGTACGCCTGCCACGGCAACACCAACGTCATCAAGATGACCGACCCGACATAGAACACGAAAATACGCACGATCATCGAGTTGACCGCCTTCGGCAAAATCTTGGCCGCGTCCTGGGCCTCCCCGGCAGCCACACCCACCATCTCGGTGCCACCGAACGCGAACACGACCCCCAACGTCAACACGAACACCGCCCCGATCCCCATCGGGAAAAAGCCGCCATAGTTAGTCAAGTTCCCCACCCCGGCCGGCACCGCACCCACCGACGGGTTCTGCACCATATGACCGGTCAGGATCGCCCAGATCGCGATCACCATGAACGCCACGATCGCGGTCACCTTGATCGCAGCGAACCAGAACTCCGCCTCCCCGAAGAACTTCACACTGAACATGTTCAACGCGAACACCAACGCCAACGCGATCATCGCCAACACCCACTGCGGGATCGGCGTGAAAAACGTCCAGTGATGCAGATACAAGGCCACCGCCGTGATATCAGCCATGACCGTGGTCGCCCAGTCCAGGAAGAACAACCAGCCCGTCACATAGGCGCCCTTCTCCCCCATGAACTCGCGCGCATACGACACGAACGCGCCCGACGACGGCCGCCGCACCGACAACTCACCCAACGCCCGCACCATCAAAAACGCGAACAAACCACACACCGCATACGCGATCGCCAACGCCGGACCACCCTGAGCAATCCGACCACCAGCC
>CALMAD010000063.1 GCA_937859105.1 uncultured Propionibacteriaceae bacterium | reverse complement strand
CTTCCGATCTCCTGGATATCGCGGGGATTCGAGTTGGTCGACAGCAACATTTCCGCCCGCTCGAGGCTCGGCAGCTCCGCCACCGGGACGCCCGCGACGTGCGACGTCATGTTCGCCACGACGAGCAGCTGCTCATCCTTCAGCGTCCGGGTGAAGGCCCAGATCCGCGGATCCTCGGGCAGCAGCAGCTCGAATCGGCCCTCCCGGATCACCGCCCGATGGTGCCGCAGTTGAATCAGCCGCCTGAAGTAGTAGAAGACCGAGGAGCGGTCGTACAGCTCGGTCTCGGCGTTGATCGCCCCCGTGGTGTGGTTCATCGCCAGCCACGGTTCCCCCGAGGTGAAGCCGCCCTCCGGCGTCCACGGCATCGGGGTGCGAGCGTTGTCGCGACTCTTCGACGCGAGGGCGGCGAGCACCTGCTCGGCGGGGAAGCCGAGGCCGGCGGCCATGGCTGCGAAGTTGATCGACTCGATGTCGCGATAGTCCTCCAGGCGCCGGAAGCCCGCGTTCGTCATGCCGAGTTCTTCGCCCTGGTAGACGAACGGCGTTCCCTTGTGCAGGTGCAGAACGGTCGCGATGGTCTTCGCCGCCGTCGCCCGATGCTCGGGAGAGTCGTCGCCGAATCGCGACACGACGCGCGGCTGGTCGTGGTTGCAGAAGTACAGGGAGTTCCACCCCTCGTCGGCCAAACCCTCTTGCCAAGCGGCCATCGTCTTCTTGAGGTCGGGCAGGTGGAGGGGCTTGAGTTGCCACTTCATGCCGCCCGGCTCCTGGTCGACCGACACGTGCTCGAACGTGAAGACCATGCCCAGCCGGTCGTGGAACTGGCTGGTGTACTCGCGCGCCTGATCGGCGGTGACGTTGATCATCTCGCCGACGGTGAAGAGCCCGCGCTCGGAGATGCCGACCTCGCGGTTCATCTCCTCCAGGAACTCGATCATCCGCGGCCCGTTGCTCACCAGGCTCACGTCGTAGCTGAGGCCCATCCCCGGCGACTCGGGCCCATCGGCGAGCGGCAGGGTCTTGCTGATGAGGTTGATCACGTCCATCCGGAATCCGTCGACCCCGCGGTCGACCCACCACCGCATCATCGCGTAGATCGCCTGGCGGACCTCGGGATTCTCCCAGTTCAGATCCGGCTGGCGCCGGCTGAACAGGTGCAGGAAGTACTCCCCGGACGCCTCGTCGTACGTCCACGCCGGGCCGCTGAAGAACGAGCCCCAGTTGGTCGGTTCGGCCCCCGGCTCGCCGGGGGTCTTCCCCTCGCGCGCCGGACGCCAGTAGTACCAGTCGCGCTTCGCGGACGCCGGGTCGCGCGACTCCTTGAACCACGCGTGCTCGTCGGACGTGTGATTCACCACCAGGTCCATCACCAGCTTGATGCCCTTGTTGTGCAGGCCGAGGATCAGCTCGTCCAGATCCTCCAGCGTGCCGAACAGCGGGTCGACCGCCTGATAGTCCGCGATGTCGTACCCGTTGTCGTCCATGGGCGACGCGTAGATCGGCGACAGCCAGACGACGTCGACCCCCAGCGTCGCGAGGTAGTCGATCTTGCTGATGATGCCGCGCAGATCGCCGACGCCGTCGCCGTCGGAGTCGGCGAACGAACGCGGGTAGACCTGGTACACCACGGCGGACTTCCACCACGGAGTCGCTGTCGCCATGTGCGCACGTCCTTCCTGGTCGGGGAGGGAGCCCACGGCACTACCGCGGGCCGAAGGACAGCTTAGCGACACACCGAGGGGTGACGAGAGGCTGATCGCTAGCGGCGTCCATGCAGGAATCGCGACGGAATCTCCGAGAAGCGCCCCGCGTCCCACGCCTCGTCCCACCCGGCCAATTCGAACAGGCCGGCCAGCAGGTGCGCGGTGAAACCCCAGATGTAGAGGTCGCCCACGACGAACGCGGGGCCTGCGTACCCGGACGGATGCCGCGCCGTCGAACGCGCTGCCGGATCGACCAGCAGCGGCAGTGGCAGGTCGTGGACGGCCGCGATCTCCCCCACGTCATGGGGCACGAGCGGACGCGGCCGGGGCCACCACCCGACGACCGCCGTCGCGTCGAAGTTGCTGGCCGCGACGTGGGCGGGCGGCAGGACGCCGAGCACGGACACCTCGGACGGCCGGACGCCCACCTCCTCCTCCGCCTCGCGCAGCGCCGCGGCGACCTTCGAGCCGTCGGCCGGCTCGATCGCGCCGCCGGGGAACCCGATCTGGCCGGCGTGACGGCGCAGGTGTGCCGCCTTCTCGATGAACACGCACCGCAGCCCGGCCGCGACGCCGGGCTCGCGGCCGGCGGCGTCCGCGTCGAACGACAACAGAATGAGGACGGCCGCCGTCCGGCCGCCCTGGCCCGGACGCCCGGCGACGACCCGCTCCAACGCCGCGGGCGACGCCAGCGCCGAACGCAACCGGTCGAGACTCCCCGGAACATTGCCGCCCACTCAGACCACCCCCAACTGCTCGCTCACCAGGTCGCGCACCTGCTGCGCCGACGTGAACGGACCGGTATGACGGTAGACGATGCGCCCCTCCGCGTTCACCAGCAGCGTGACCGGAATGCCCGGCACCTGCATCGACCGGCTCAACAGACCCTCCCGATCGACGAGGTGCGGGTACCTCCACCCGGACGCCGCCGCGAACTCGATCGCCTTGTCAGGCAGCGGATCGGTGATGTCGATGCCCATCACGTCGACCTTGCCCGCGGCCTCGTCGGCGAATCGCCGAAGATACGGTGCCTCCTGGCGACACGGGTCGCACCACTGCGCCCACAGGTTGATCACCATCGGCCGGCCGCGGAGGTCGGACAGGGTGACCCACCGGTCGCTGCCCAGGCACGGCAGGCTGACCGGCGGCAGCCCGTAGCTCACCGGCTCGGCCGCGGCGGCCGGCACCGGGCAGTCGGGCAGCCCCGCCCGCTCGCGCTGAGCGATGAGCTGCGGCGTGTTCGGATCACTGGACGCCGTGCGCACCACCGCGCCGCCCTGCGCCCGCGGCGCGTTCGGCCCCGGGACGCCGCCGCACCCGGCCAACAGCAGCAGCAGGGACGCCGCGGCCGCCGCCGCAGCCCTCACCGCGCCGGCTCCTTCACGAGCTTCGCGGCCACCTCGGGATCGGTGGGGCCCTCCCCGTACGAGGGGCACAGGCCCTCGAGCGGGCACGCCCCGCACGCGGGACGCCGGGCGTGGCACCGCCGGCGCCCGTGCCAGATCACGCGGTGACACAGGGTCACCCAGTCCGCTGGGTCGAACAGCGCCCCCACCTCGGCCTCCACGACCAGCGGCTTCGCCGACGCCGTCCACCCGAACCGCCTCGACAGGCGCAGAAAGTGCGTGTCGGTCGTGATGCCGGGGACGCCGAACGCGTCGCCGAGCACCACGTTGGCCGTCTTGCGGCCGACGCCCGGCAGCGAGACCAGGTCAGCCAGGTCGGCTGGCACCTCGCCGCCGAACCGCTCGACGAGCGCGGCGCCGATGCCGATCAGGTGCTCGGCCTTCGCCCGGTAGAAGCCGGTAGGCCGGATCATGCCCTCCAGCTCGGCACGATCGGCCGCCGCGTACGCACCGGCGCTCGGATACCGCGCGAAGAGCGCGGGCGTGACGAGGTTGACGCCCCGGTCGGTGGACTGCGCGGACAGCACCGTGGCCACCAGCAACTCCAGCGGCGTCGAGAAGTCGAGCTCGCAGTGCGCGTGGGGGTAGAGGCGGCCGAGCTCGTCGAAGATGCGCCCGGGCTGAGAGGCGTCGACAGCCATCGTCAGGCCCGAGCCTCCACCGTCAGCTCCAGCTCGACCGGCACGTTGAGCGGCAACACGGCGACGCCGACCGCACTGCGCACATGCCGGCCCGCCTCGCCGAACAACTCGCTGAGAAGCTCACTCGCCCCGTTGGCCACCTGCGGCTGCTCGGAGAAGTCAGGATCGCTCGCCACGTAGACGACCACCTTCACGACCCGGGTGATCTCGTCGAGGCCACCCGCGACGGACGCCGCGGCCGCCAGCGCATTGAGCGCCGCGACCCGCGCGCACGTGACGGCCGTGGGCAGGTCGACCTCGTCGCCCGCCTTACCGATCGCGACCGGGACGCCGTCGACCGACGGCAGTTGGCCCGAGGTCAGGATCACGTCGCCCTGGCGCAGCGCCGGCACGTAGGCCGCCAGCGGCTTGGCGACGGCCGGAAGGGTCAGGCCCAAGGCGGCGAGCCGGGCGGAGGGACGGTCGGCCGTCACTGGCCGGCCTCGAGGGGCCGCTTGAAGTAGGCCACCACGTTTTGAGGGTTGGGCCCGGGGACGATCTGCACGAGCTCCCACCCGTCAGCACCCCAGTTGTCGAGGATCTGCTTCGTCGCGTGCACCAGCACCGGTGCCGTCGCGTATTCCCACTTGGTCATGGTGGCAGCCTAGCGAGCGCCGCCGACAATCCCGGCGGGTCGGATGGTCTGGGCCGTCAGGGCCGCGGACAGAGCACCTGGCTCCAGTTGGTGATCTCGGTGTGCTGGCGCAGGAGTTGGCGGCGCTCACGCTCGGTCATGCCGCCCCACACGCCCCACTCGATGCGATTGTCGAGGGCCTCGGCCAGGCAGACGGGCCGCACGGAGCAACCCATGCACACCACGCGAGCGCGCTTCTGGTCGGCCCCATCCGGAAACAGTTGATCCTGCATGCCTCGGCACTTGGCCTTCAACGTCCAGTCTTCGGTTTCCAGGAGCGACATCGCGCCTACCTCTCATAGCACTGATCGGCAATAACGAAATGGTAAACACTCCGCCCCTGGGAGCACAACTCCCTGGTGGAGGACGAACGTGCGTTGCTCGGGTTTCTGCGTTGGCTCGCGTACTCTTTGTGCTATGCGCGTACCCACCCTCGGCCGTCGGCTGTACTCCCTGCTGATGTTCGTCCTCGTCAGCGTACTCGGCGGCGTCCTCACCGCGGGGCTCTTCGTGCCCGCGGCGGGCATCGCGGCCGAGACGACCAAGTCCCTGGCCGGCGCGCTGGAGTCGCTGCCGCAAGAGCTGGAGACGCCGCCCCAGGCCGAGGGCTCCCGCGTCCTCATGGCCGACGGTTCTGAGCTCACGAACTTCTACGACCAGAACCGCGTGTACGTGAAATACAACGACATCGCACCGATCATGCGGCAGGCGCAGGTCGCGATCGAAGACCAGCGGTTCTTCGAGCACGGCGCCCTCGACCTGCGCGGCACGATGCGCGCGCTGGTGCGCACGTCGTCGGGCAACACGCAGGGCGGTTCGACGCTGACGCAGCAGTACGTGAAGCTCGTCCTGCTCGACGACGCCGTCGCCAAAGACGACAAAGACGCGCTGGCCGAGGCGCAGAACCGCACGGTGGCCCGCAAGATGCTCGAGCTTCGGTACGCGATCGCGCTCGAGCAGAGGCTCTCGAAGGAGGAGATCCTCGAGCGCTACCTGAACATCTCTTACTTCGGTGACGGCTCCTACGGCGTCGAGTCCGCCTCCCGACACTACTTCGGCACGACCGCCAAGAAGCTCACACTGCCGCAGGCCGCGATGCTCGCCGGGCTGGTTCGCAACCCGGCGACGACCGATCCGGTCCGCCACGAGAAGCTGGCCGTCGACCGACGCAACGCGGTGCTCGACCAGATGGTCAAGGTCGGCGTCGTCAGCGCGAAGGACGCGGAGGCCGCGAAGGCGACCAAGTTCGACCAGTCGAAGGTGCAGCCGCACCCCCACCGTGGCTGCACGGCGAGCCGGTACCCGCACCTGTGCGACTACGTCGAGCGGTCGCTGCTGACCTTCGACAGCCTGGGCAAGACGCCGACCGAGCGCAAGAACACCCTCTACCGCAGCGGCCTCACGATCCAGACGATGATCGACCCGCGCTTCCAAGATGCGGCTCAGAATGCCGTCTCGAACTACATCGTGCCGACCGACCCGGTGATCGGCGTCGTGGCCATGATCGAGCCCGGCACCGGCCTCATCCGCGCCATGGCCCAGAGTCGCCCGAAGATCGGCAACGACCTCAAGAAGGGCGAGACCTACTGGAACTACGGGGCGGACGCGGCGCTCGGCGGTGCGGAGGGGTACGCGGGCGGCTCGACGTTCAAGGCGTTCACGATCGCCGCGGCCCTCGAAAAGGGCATCTCGGCGTACCGGCGGTACAACTCGCCGCAGTCGATGTGGTTCGACGACAAGTGGTTCCCGATGTGCAACGGCAACTTCGCCCGCGGCACCTGGGGCCACCCGGTGACCACGGGCCCGTCCGGCAGCTTCAACATGTACGACGGGGCGCGCGTGTCGTCGAACACGTTCTTCCTCCAGCTGGAGCGGTCGGCGGGCGTCTGCGAGACGGTCACGATGGCCCAGAAGCTGGGGCTCAAGCGCGCTGACGGCGCCGACATGCTGACCGGCCTGCGGCCCGACGGCAAGTTGCCCAACGGCCGCACCCCCGACGCGCAGAACCGGCCCGTCTCGAGCGTCGTGCCGGCGTTCACGCTGGGCACGTCCGAGATCACGCCGCTGTCGCTCGCGACCGCCTACGCCACCCTGGCCGCCCGCGGCAAGCGTTGCGACCCGATCATCATCAAGTCGGTGAAGGCGAAGACGGGCAAGAACTTCCAGATCCCCGACGGCAACTGCCAGCAGGTGATCTCTCCGGTCGTCGCCGACCGCGCGAACGACGTGCTGCACGGCGCGTTCCGTGCGGGCGGTACCGCCGCCGCCGCGGACATCCCGGGGTACGACCTGGCCGGCAAGACCGGCACCGACGGCAACGGCGCGCCCAGCATCTGGACCATGGGCTACACCCCCAACCTGGTCGGCGCCGCCCTGATCACCGTCGACAAGACCTCCAAGCGCTTCAAGGGCAGCCGGTCGAACACCCTGGCGGGCACCCGGATCGCGAAGGGGTACATCCAGGGCCTGTCGGGTAAGGAGGCCGGCGCACGCCTGTGGAAGCCGGCGATGCGCCGAGCGCTGTCGTACCTCCCGACCGAGAGGTTCGTCCGCCCGGGTCAGGAGCCGAACAACACGCCGCGGGTCAACGTGCCGAGTTGCGACAACCTGGATCTCGAGGCCTGCAAGAGCGCCCTCGAGGCGGCCAGCTTCAGCACCGACGTCACGCGGCAGTATTCGCGCAGCGTCCCGCGCGGCCAGGTGATCAGCATCTCGCCGCGCACGCAGGCTCGGCAGTTCAGCACGATCGAGATCCGCGTCTCCCGCGGGCCTCGCGGCACCTCCAGTTCTGCGTCCGCGTCGCCGACCGCCACCGCGACGCCGTGAGCGGGGCGCTGCTCGGTCGCGCCGCCCTCGGCGCAGCCGCGTTCGGGGCGTCCTGCGTCGCCTACGGCACGTTCGTCGAGTCGGCGGCCTACCGCGTCCGCAGGGCGACGATCGGCGTCCTGGCGCCCGACGCGGAGCCGCTGCGCGTCCTGCACATCTCGGACGCCCACCTGCTGCCCTGGTACCGGCGACGCCGGGCGTTTCTGGAGTCGCTGTCGGGGCTGGATCCCGACCTCGTCGTCAGCACGGGCGACAGCATCGCGTCGCCGGACGCCCTCGAGCCGCTCCTCGGCTCCCTCGGACGCCTGCTGGACGCCCCGGGCGTCTTCGTGTTCGGCTCGAACGACTACCGGTCGCCGCGCCTGAAGAACCCGGCGAAGTACCTGTGGAAGACGACGTCGAGGGGCGCCCCGCAGGCGTCCGACTTGCCCACCGAGCAGCTGCGTGCCGCGCTGACCGCGCGCGGCTGGCTCGACCTGAACGACCGCCGGGGCGAGTTGACGATCCGGGGGCAGCGGCTCGCCTTCCGTGGCACCGACGACGCCCACGAGCACCGCGACCACTACGAGGCCGTCGCCGGGCCGGCCGAGCCGGGCGCGCTCAACGTCGGCGTGACCCACGCGCCCTACCTGCGGCTGCTGGACGCCATGACGAACGACGGCGTCGAGGTGATCTTCGCGGGCCACACCCACGGCGGCCAGGTGTGCGTGCCGATCCACGGCGCCCTGACGTCGAACTGCGACCTGCCGCCCCGGCTCGCGAAGGGGCTGTTCCGGCACGCCAGCGGCCACGCGACCTCCTGGGTGAACGTCTCCGCGGGCCTCGGCATGTCGCCGTACGCCCCGTTCCGGTTCGCCTGCCCGCCCGAGGTCACGCTGCTGACGCTCGCCCCGCGGGCCGCGTGAGGCGTCCGGCGGCCGCGCTCAAATAGGATTCTGGGGGCCGGTGAGCTAAAGTATCCGTCGGCCCTCGGGGCCAATCGGGGTGTGGCGCAGCTTGGTAGCGCGCTTCGTTCGGGACGAAGAGGCCGCAGGTTCAAATCCTGTCACCCCGACCATCGAAGCGGTGTCGAACCCTCGCCGAACGGCGGGGGTTCCTTCGCGTCCGGGAAAGATGTGCATGCCCCTCGCCGCGTGGGCCTCACCCCTGAGTGCGATGATCGGCGGCATGGACATCGCTGTCATCGGATCCAACATGGTGGACCTCATCGCCTACATCGACCGCATGCCCGCCGAAGGCGAAACCGTGCGGACGCCTGACTTCCAGATGGGCTGCGGCGGCAAGGGCGCCAACCAGGCCGTCGCGGCGTCCCGGCTGGGGGCCGTCGTGCTGATGGTCACGCGTGTGGGCAACGATCTGTTCGCCGACAACACGATCGCGAACTTCGAAGCCCACGGCATCGACACCACGCACGTGCTGCGCACCGAGGCCACCTCGGGCGTCGCGCCGATCTTCGTCGACCCCCAGTCGCGCAACTCGATCATCATCATCCCCGGCGCGAACGACCACCTCTCCCCCGCCGACATCGACGCGGCCGCCGACGACATCGCCCGCTGCCGCTTGATCGTCCTGCAGCTCGAGGTGCCGCTCGAGACCGTGTACCACGCGGTCGAGTTCGGGCGCACCCACGGCGTCCCGGTGCTGCTGAACCCGGCGCCGGCGAACGCCGAGCTCGACTTCGCGCGCATCGCGTCGGTCGACTGGTTCGTCCCGAACGAGACCGAGCTCGCGCTGCTCACCGGCCTGCCCGTCGACTCCCTCGACGAGGTGGACGCCGCCGCGTCCGCCCTGCTGGCACGCGGCATGACGAACGTGCTCGTCACGCTCGGCGCGCGGGGCGTCGCCTGGTACTCGGAGGCGGGCCGCGTCCTGACCGACGCCGAGACCGTCGACGCCGTCGACACCACCGGCTCCGGGGATGCGTTCATCGGCTGCTTCGCCCACAGTCTCGTCAGCGGCCTCGCCGTCGAGGACGCCCTCGTCCGTGCGAACGCCTACGCCGCCGACTCCGTCACCCACCGCGGGACGCAAGCGAGCTACGCGGACGCCGCGTCCTTCGGCCGCTGACTCTCGGCCGAGCCGGCCGCCTCAGGCGTGCCCGCCGATCGGGGCGAGCGTGAGCCCCTCGGGCAGCAGGCTCGGCATGTCCGCCCGGATGAGCTCGGCGAGCTCCGACTGGCGACGCGACGTCATGCGCTCGGCGAGCGACGTGATCGACACGGCCCCGACCACCTGCTCGCCCCGCATGATCGCCATGCCGATGCAGGCCACCCCGGGCTCGTTCTCCTGCAGCTCGACCGAGTAGCCGCGCCGCCGCGCCTGCCGGACGACCCCGCGCAGGTGCTCGAACGACACGGCGTGCTCCGATCCGAGGAACTTCACGTAGACGGCGAGTTGCTCGTCGTCGACGCCGCGGGCCGCCAGCATCGCGCGGCCCAGCGCGGTCGTGGCCACGGGGGCGCGGCGTCCGACTGACGACCACACCCGGACGGCCCGGTCTGGCTCGACTTTGTCGACGTAGAGCACCTGGTCGTCCTCCCACACGCCGAGGTGCACCAGCTCGTGGGTGGCCCGCGACAGCGCGACCAGCGCCGGGTGCAGCGCCTGGGCGAGATGCTCGGGCGTCAGGAACCGGGCCCCGAGCGTCATCGCGCTCGGCCCCAGCCGGTACACGCCGCTCTCGACCGACTGGGTCGCGAACCCGCGCCGGCGCATCGTCGACAGGGCCCGGTACGCCGTGGACTTGTTGACGCCCGTCGTCGCGGCCAGGTCGGCGAGCGTGGCCCCCTGCGGGCCGGCGTCCGCCAGGGCCAGGAGCAGGGCGAACGCCCGGTCGATGGCCTCGATGCGAGGGGGGTCGTTGCGCGGGGTGGTGCTCATGCCCCCATCCTGCGTCCGAGTTTCAGCTAGTGCAACGCGCCACTTCAGCAATTGCGCGGAACTTCTTGCGCGCAACGCGCAGCGATGCGACTCCATTTCATGGATCGCAACCTCTCGTTTCTAAGGAAGAAATGACTACCGAGGTGGTCGCCACCCTCGACCACGATCAGATCGTGGCGTGGGGCTGGCGCATCCCCTTCCTCGCGTCCGTGCTGATCATGGGCTTCGCGATCTGGGTTCGCCTGTCGCTGAAGGAGTCGCCGGTCTTCGAGGCCCGCGAGGACGTCGTCGACGGCGAGGCGGTCTCCACGGAGAAGCTGGCCGAGGTCGTCGACTCCGACACGCTGGCCCAGGCGGCCAAGTCGCGCAAGGGCCGCTCGTTCTTCGCGGCGTTCTTCCTGCGGTTCGGCCAGGCCGGCAACTCCGGCATGATCCAGACCTACCTGATCAGCTACATCACGGCCAGGCTGTTGCTGGCCCCGAGCGTCGGCACGAACGTCGTGATCTTCAGCTCGCTGTGCGGCTTCGCGACCGTGCCGATCGTCGGCGCCCTGAGCGACAAGTTCGGCCGCAAGACGATGTACATCATCATGAGCTCGATCTCGCTGGCCCTCGTGTTCCCGATGATCGACATGATCTCGACCAAAGACATCAACTCCGTGTTCGCGGGCTACATCATCGTCCATCAGTCGTCGGTGCTGGCGCTGGCGTCCCTGGAGAACCTGACCATGTCGGAGCTCTTCGGCGCGAGGAACCGCTACACCCAGCTCGCCCTGGCGAAGGAACTCGCGGCCATCATCGCCACGGGCGTGAGCCCGGTGATCGCCGCGGCTCTCGTGGTGACGATGCACGGCTCGTGGCTGCCCGTCGCGATCATCATCGCGTTCTTCACCTTCTGCACGCTGGTGGCCTCGATCGTCATGCCCGAGGTGGCCGGGCGCGACCTCACCAAGCTCAACGACAGCGAGCCCGGCGAGGCGCTCTTCGGCCCGTTCGCGCGGCGCGAGCGCGCCAAGCGCGGCCTGCCGGCCCCCGAGGAGGAGTGGCGGGCCTGAGGGCCGCCTCGCTCGACCAATCCGCCGGTGTTGGCGGGGAAGGGTGTCGTTACCGCTTCTT
>CALMAD010000062.1 GCA_937859105.1 uncultured Propionibacteriaceae bacterium | reverse complement strand
TGCGCCCTGCAGGCCGCACCCGGTTCCGACACCGCACGGCGGGGCGGCTCGCATCCGGTCTGGTGTCGACCCGGCACGCCGGGATCCGGGACACAACGCAGGAGAACCGCCGGCGCGGGAGAGGGTCCGGTGGCAATCCACGGGATTCTCCTGCGTTGTGTCCCGGACGGCGGGGGAACCCGCGGACCCGCGGATGGCGGGGGAACCCGCGGGCGGCACCTCTTGGGTAAGGGGAACCACGGGTGAGGGAACCACGGGTAGGGGAGGTCGCCGGGTCAGTCCGGCGTGCGCCGCGCCGCGCGCAGGGCTTCCCACTCGTCGATCAGCTGGGGCATGCGTCCCGCCATGAACCGGAAGAACTCCGCCATCTCCGCGGCCCGATCCCGGGCGGCGTGGTCGTCGTCGTGCTCCGCGCCGATCGCCTCGATGTGCGCGGCGAGCCGCTCGTAGATGGGGCCGTTGTTCGTCATCAGCCCGTACCAGGTGTCCGGGATGATGACGTAGTGGTCGCGCCGGCGATCGGGACGGGAGACGCGGCGGATCACCTGGATCGTCTGCAGATAGCGCACCGCTCCCGACACCGCGGCCGCGCTGACGCCCAGCCGATCGGCCAGCTCCGCCGCCGTGTACCCGTCCGCGGGTGCGGCGATGAGCGCCATCATTACGCGCCCGGGCATGCGCGGGAAGCCGACGGCGGCGATCATCGCGGCTGCGGCCTCCGCGGCATCGACGCCGTGGTGCACGGCGGGTGCCGGATCCTTCGCCTTCATGACCCCATCATCCCGCGGTCTGGAGTTCGCGACGGCGCATCAGGGCGAGCGACGCGGTCGCGCCCGCGACCACGACGAGCACGAGCCACCACATCCCGCGAAGGTCGGTCCCGCTGCCGTCGACGATCGGGGTGACCGCGAACGGCGAGAACCGCGTGGTCCACTCCGGCAGCCCGAACAGCGGACCGAAGAGGCCGAACACGGTGGCGAGCAGCACGAGCGCCCAGGCGATGCCGATCGTGCCGCGCGGGAGCAGCACGAACACCAGGGCCGTGAGCACGGTGAACACGCAGGCGGCGAGGCCCTGCCCGAGTCCGACCACCGTGACGACCCGGACGAGCGACCCCGCGTCCTCGTTGCCCGCGAGACCCGCGTAGGCCGCGAGCATCGCCGCCACGACGATGATCGCGATCGCGGACGTCGCGACGAGCAGATAGTCCAGGAGCCACCGGACGCGACCGACAGGCAGCGCCAGCACGGCCTCCGCTGTGCCGTGCGCCTCCTCCTGCCGTGCCCGCGCGACGATCTGCACCGCGGCGCAGGCGGCCAGGATCCCCATCATCGTGAAGAACACCGAGACCACGGTCTCCTCGAGGTTGCCCGCCTTGCCGATCTTGTCGAGGATCTGCTGCACCGCCGGGTTCTGCCCGGAGATCTGCCCGGCGAGCCCGGACAGCGTGGTCGCGAGCACCCCGGTGAGCGCGCCGCCGATCGCCCAGCCGATGATCGCGCCGTTGGTGAGCCGCCACACGAGCGCATGCGGCGTGGACAGCGCCGGTCGGGCGTGCACCCGACCCGGGCGGGCCGGGACGAAGCCCTCGCCGAAGTCGCGCATCGACTGCAGGGCGACCGCGACCCCGGCGAGGACGAGCCCGACGACCAGTCCGAGCACGGCGGGCCAGGCGTTGTCCGCGTCATAGGGGCGGGCCTGCTCGGCCCACCCGAACGGCGAGGCCCAGACGAGGCCGGAGCTGGTGATGCGGGTGAGGTCGTCGCTCGGGGTCCCCGCGACGTTGCCGATGCCGTTGATCAGGAACGTGCCGACGAGGATCCAGACCGTCAGGGCGTTGGCGCCGCGCGAGGTGCGCATGAGCTGGGCGGCGATGAGGCCGATGCCGAGGAACGCGATGCCGGTCGTCGCCGAGGTGGCGCCCATGAGCCAGGATCCGGCGGGGTCGAGCCCGGATCCGATCAGCGCCAGCGCGACCAGCACGCCGAGGACGACGTTCGCGGCGACACCGTGGACGATCGTCGCGACCGTGGGGAGCGCGCGTCCGACCGGAGTGGCGGCGACGAGCTCGGTGCGACCCGCCTCCTCGTCGCCCCGCGTGTGGCGGACGGCGAGGAACGTGCTCATGAGGGCCGCGAGCATCGTCAGCCACGGCAGGATCTCGAAGGAGAGGAACTGCCCCTCGGAGGCGCCGGAGGGGAGGCCGCGGAACATCATGATGACCGGATTCGCCATCACGGCGGAGAGCACCTCGACGCGATCCTTGAGCGTCCCGTAGGACTGGGTGACGCCCGCGAAACCCGCGTACGCCATGAGCACCGTGGCCAGGATCCACAGCAGCACCTGCAGCCAGTCGCGACGCAGGC
>CALMAD010000061.1 GCA_937859105.1 uncultured Propionibacteriaceae bacterium | reverse complement strand
TGACCGGCCCGCTCAGACGATCCCGACGATGGCGGACGCCGCCCGCCCGGCGCGCTGCCGGGGATGGTCAGCGACTCGGCTGACGGCGGGCACCAAGACTCGTCTCCCTCCGGGCACAAAAAAAAGCGGCCCCGAAGGGCCGCTGTGGAGTGTACGGAACGCCGGTCAGAGGGTCAGAGACCGTCGTCTTGACGACGCCGCCACCGCTCCTCCATTTTGTCCATGAACGGCGTATCCGTCGTGGGCGACTTCGGACGCGGCTGCGACGGCCGTGCGGGGACGCCGTCGTTCCCGTTGCCGACGTGCTGCCACGAGGTGAGCGCCGCGATCGTCGAGACGAGCATGACGACGAACCCGATGACGCTGACGGCCGGATGCGTCTCCATCCCCGCGATGAGGCCGGCGATGCCGACCACGAAGCCGAGGCCGGCGAGCGCGACGCGACGCTTGTGCAACCGTCGAGTACTCGTCCCGCGGAGAGTGTTGGCGAACTTCGGATCGTCGGCCGCCAGCGCGGCCTCCATCTGCTCGAGGAGCCGCTGTTCTTCCTCCGAGAGGGCCATGTCAGCCTCCCTTGGTCGTTGATGTGCACGCCAACATCGGCGCTTTCCACAAGTGTAGGCGCCGTCGGCTCCAAACGGAACCGAACTATCGGGTGTAGCCAGGGTGGCTCACCGCCTCCGGCCGGTCAAGGTGGCCCGCTGGACGGCCGCGGGGCCGAACTTCTCGATCGCCGCGTCCGCGGCCCGCTCGGCGTCATGCCAGCCGTGCTCGGGATCGCCCAACATCGGCTGCTGGTAGGCCTGCTCGAGGTCGACCAGACCCTCGACCCGCACTCCAACCCTGCGCAGCCGCGGCCGCTCCAGCCGCATGCCGCGGAACAGCGACACCGCCGTCGCATGAATCTCGTCGGTCACGTCGGTGGGGCTCGGCAGGGTCAGCGACCGCTGCGTCACCCGGAAGTCCGCGAACCGGACGTGCACCGTCACCGTCCGCCCCAGCACCCGGGCCCGGCGCATGCGGGACGCCACCCGCGAGGCGACCCGCAGCAACTCGGTCTCGACGAACCGGGCGTCGTCGGTGTCGCGGTCGAACGTCTCCTGGCAGCCGACGCTGCGCTCGCGGTCGCGCGCGATGACCGGGCGCGCGTCGACCCCCCACGCCAGGTCGTGCAGTTGGGCGCCGGTGTTGCCCAGCGCGCGCTGCAGCGTGGCCCGCGACGTGTGCGCCAGGTCGGCCACCGTCGCCAGCCCCAGCCGGCGCAGGGACGCCGCCGTCACCTCCCCCACCCCCCAGATCTTCTCCACCGGCAGGGGGTGGAGGAACGGGATGACCCCCTCGGGCGGCACCTCGACCAGCCCGTTCGGCTTCGCCGCGTTGGACGCCAGCTTCGCGATGAACTTCGTCGGCCCGATGCCCACCGAGCAGGGGATGCCCTGCTCGTCGGCCACCATCGCCCGCACGAGCTCGCCGATCTCGGCGGGCGGCCCGAGCCGGCGCACCGCGCCCGTCACGTCGAGGAACGCCTCGTCGAGCGACAGCGGCTCCACCCGCGGCGTGATGGTCTCGAAGATCGCGAACACCCCCTCCGACACCGCCTGATAGGTGTCGTGGTCGGGACGCACCGCCACCGCGTCGGGACACAGCCGCCGCGCCCGCGTCGAACTCATGCCGCCCTCGACGCCGAACGCGCGCGCCTCGTAGGTGGCCGACAACACGACGCCGCGGTTCTCCCCGCCCACCCACATCGGCCGCCCCCGCAGCTCGGGACGCCGCCGCAACTCGACCGAGGCGTAGAACGCGTCCATGTCGACGTGCATGACGATGCTCATCGGCCCGAACTCCCCGGGCTCGAGTGCCACAGCTTGCGGCCCGGCTCGGTGAACTCGGCCGGCACGGATGCCGGCGCCAGCCCCGCGGGCCTGACGTCGGTGTACGGCGATTGGACGAACCCGCTCGCGTGCAGGAACACCCGCCGCTGGCCCATGCCGCCGCCGCGCCCGTGGCGCTGCGGGTCGGCCACCGGCTCGTCGGACGCCCGCCCGTCACCCTCGGACGCCTCGGGTGCGGTCGGGTCGTGCTCGGGCATCTCGGCCGGGGCGTCGATGATCGCCCGGACGGCCGCGACCGCGGCCTCCGCGTCCCCCGTCGCCTCGAGCACCTGCGCCCAGACGCCGTGCAGGTGCGTCAGCTCCCACGCGCCGGTCGCGCGCAACGAGACGCCCCGCGGGCCGGTGCGCCGCAGCTCGCCCCGCCCGACGACCAGCCACGAGTTGAACACCGTGCGCGCGTAGGGGCCCTGCGCGTCTTCGAAGAAGGTGAGGTCGACCGGGCCCGTCGTGTCGTCGAGCGTGAGGAAGATCACCCGCCGGCCCGACCGCACCGGCGGCGTCTGGGTGGCGACCTTCACCCCGGCGACCAGCAGCGAGCTTCGGCTGCGCCGCTCGAGCAGCTCGCTGCTCCACGTGACGCCGATCGCGGCCAGGAACTCCCGGTAGTCGCTCAGCACGTGCCGCGTCGCGTCCATCCCCAGGATGTCGAGCTCCGCCGCCATCCGCTCCGACGCCGTCATCTCGGGCAGGCCCGTGACCGCCACGTCGCCCGGCACCCCGGACGCCCAGGCCGCGCCGGCACCCTCCTCCCCGACCCCGTCAGCGTCGAGGGGGCCGCCCCCCTCCCCGGTTCCCCCCGGCCCGCCGGGAGGCGCCGGGGCGGTGAAGTCGAGCGCGAGCTGGACGGCCTGCCGGTCGCCGGACGCCCCGCCGCCCAGGCCGCGCGCGCGGCGTCCGTTCACCCGCTGGTCGACGCGCGCCTCGCGCGCCAGGTCGGCCAGGGCGAGCATGAGGTCGCGACGGGTCACCGCGCCCCGCGCCGCGACCGGCCCCGGCAACCCCACCCCGTAGAGCTCGTCGAACGCGCCGGCCAGCACGAGGCGCTCGGCGACGTCGATCGACACGGCGGCCCGCCGCCAGAAGTCGACGAGCCCCGCGTACGGCTGCCCGGCGACGATGCGGGTCAGCTCGTCGGACGCGATGCCCTTCACGTCGGCCAGCGCCAGCCGGATGCCGCGCTCGGCGCCCACCGGTTCGACGACGTATTCGACCCGGCTGTGGTTCACGTCGAGCGGCAGGACGGGCAGGCAAAGGCGCCGCGCCTCCTCCAGAATCAGGCGCTTGGGATACATGCCCGGGTCGTGCGTGAGCAGCCCCGCGACGAAGTGCGCCGGGTAGTACACCTTGAGCCACGCCGACTGGTAGGTGGGCAGCGCGAACGCGGCGGCATGGGCTTTGCAGAACCCGAACGAGGCGAAGCTGACCAGCACCTGCCACACCTCGTCGACCAGCGCCGGGTCGTACCCCTTCGCCAGCGCGGCGGGCACGAACCAGCGCCGCACATCTTCTTGCCCCTGGGGGCTGCCGAGCGCCCGGCGCGCCTCGTCGCCGTACGCGAGGCTGCAGCCGGTCATGACCGCGACCAGCTTGATCACCTGCTCGTGAAACACGACGACGCCGCGCGTCTCGGCGAGCGCCGGGACGAGGTCGGGGTGCAGGTACCGCGGCTCGGCCCAGCCGTTGCGGGCGCGGAGGAACGGGATCACCATGTCGGACTTCACCGGCCCCGGCCGGAACAGCGAGATGTCGATGACGATGTCGGTGAAGTCGCTCGGCCCGAACTTGCCGACGAGCTCACGCTGCCCGGGCGACTCGATCTGGAAGCAGCCGATGGTCTCGGCCCGGCCGATCATCGCGTAGACGGCCGGGTCGTCGAACGGCGCGAGGGCGTCGAGGTCGACCCGCTCCCCCTCCACCCGCTCGATCTCGGCGACCGCATGGGCCATCGACGACTGCATGCGGATGCCCAGCACGTCGAGTTTCAGCAGCCCGATGTCTTCGACGTCGTCTTTGTCGAACTGGCTCATCGGGTAGTCGCCGAAGCTCGCCTCCACCGGCGTGCGGTCGTACAGCGTCGCATCCGACAGCAGGACGCCGCAGGGGTGCAGCGCGACGTGCCGCGGCAACCCGTCGAGGCTCTCGACGAGGTCGAACAGCACCCGCAACTGCTGGTCGGCCAGGTTCGCGCTGCGCAGCTCGGGCAGGTCGCGCAGCGCGTGCCGCACGTCGCGCGCCCGGATGTGCGGGAACGACTTCGCGATCGCGTCGACGTCGCCCGGCGGCAGGCTCATCGCCTTGCCGACGTCGCGGATCGCGTGCCGGACGCGGTACGTCTCCATCATCGCGACGCACGCCACCCGCTCGCGGCCGAACATCGCGAAGATCATGTCGTAGACGTCGGTGCGGCGCGCCGACTCCACGTCGATGTCGATGTCGGGCAGCGCGACGCGCAGGGGCGACAGGAACCGCTCCATGATGAGGTCGTAGCGCAGCGGATCGACCCCCGAGATGCCCAGGGCGTAGTTGATGAGGCTGCCCGCCCCCGACCCCCGCGCGGCCACCCGGACGCCCAGCTCACGCACCCCGTCGACCACCTGGGCGACCGTGAGGAAGTAGGGGCTGAACCCCAACTCGCCGACGACGGCCAACTCGTCGTCGATGCGGTCGCGCGCCCGCGCATCGACCGACCCGTACCGCGCGGCCAGCCCCGCCTCGCACCGCCGCCGCAGCTCGGCGAACGCGTCGCCCGAGCCTTGCAGCACCTCGAACTCGGGCAGGTGGATCTCGCCCAGCCCCAGGTCGGCCCGCGGGTCGAGCCGGCAGCGCACGGCCAGGTGCCGGGTATCGCCGAACAGCCGCACCGCGTCGCGCCGGCCCGCGAGCCGGCACACCTCGTCGGCGATGGCGACCATCTCTTTGCCCGACTTGAGGTACCCCTCGGCGTTGCGCCGGTCGACGTTGCGCAGGTCGAGCGGGACGAGCCGCCGCGTCGCGTCGAGCACGTCGGCCACCGGCGCGTCGGTGCGGCGCGCCATGCGCACCGCGTTGGTGAGGACGCCGGCCAGCCCGTGCGCGTCGGCGAACGCGAGCATGCGCCCGGCGTGGCCGGCCGACCAGGGGCCCGCCCCGGCGACCCGGTGATGGGTGACCCCGACGACGAGCGACTCGCGATCGACCACCTCGAGCCACCGCCGCAGCACCGCCTCGGCCCGCGCGTCGTCGCGCTCGGCGAGCGTCCGGCCCAGGTCGGAATCGGCCCCGAGCATCACCACGACGTCGTCGCGGTGCGCCCCGATCTGCCCGCGCGTGACCCGCGGACGCCCCCGCTCGCCGCCCAGGTGGACGGCCGACGTCAGCCGGCACAGCGACGCACACCCGCGCCGCGAGGTGGCCAGCGCGACCACCCGCCCCGCCGAGGGCGCCCCGGCCCGCTCGCCGGCCAGCGCGAGATCGACGCCGACGATCGGCGCGATACCGGCGCCGAGGCACGCCTTCGCGAACCGGACGGCCCCGTACAACCCGCCGCGATCGGTGATCGCCAGCGTGTCCATCTCGAACCCCGCGGCGGCCTCGACCAGGGCCGAGGGGTGGCTCGCCCCGTACTGCAGCGAGTACCCCGACGCCACCCGCAGGTGCACGAACGGGTCACCCATGGCACCCTCCCTCTTATAGAACAATTGTT
>CALMAD010000060.1 GCA_937859105.1 uncultured Propionibacteriaceae bacterium | reverse complement strand
GCGGCTCAGGGCCCACGCGACGAGTTGGCTGCCCTCGTCCTGGACGCCGGCGCGGCCCTGGCGGACGGCGTCCACGTCGGCCGGGTTGCCCGGACGCCTCGCCCCGAACGGGCTCCAGCGCGTCGGTTCGCCGCCCAACTCGGAAAGGTCCGCGAGGCCCGGACGCACGACCAGCGTCGGCACCGGGCTGACGTTGTTCGCGGCCAGCGCCTCCTCGGCCTCGTCGCCGAGCAGCCGGACGTACTCCTCCGCGATCCAGCGCGGGTGGTGCGTGCGCAGGGCGAGGGCCCCGACGGCGTCCTCGCCGGCCGACAGCGCGGCGAGCCAGGCGTCCAGGGGGCGGGCGGCCACCTTGCGCAACACGGCGTTGGTAAGCCCGGCGACCTTCTCCCCCACCTCGGCCGCCGCCAGCTCGACGCCCGCGCCGACGGCCGCGTGCGCGGGGACGCGCATGCTGAGCAGTTGGTGCGCCCCGAGCCGCAGGACGTCGAGCAGGGCGGGCTGCAGGCGCGCGACGTCGCGTCCGGACGCCGCGGCGAGCACGCGATCGTAGGTGCCCGCCAGCCGGCACGTGCCCGCGACGAGCTCGGTGACGAAGGCCGCGTCGTGGGCGTCGAGGCGGGCGTCGGCGAGCGCCTGGCCGAGCGCGAGGTTCGCGTACGCCCCCTCGGACACCTCGCGGAGCACCCGGTACGCCAGCGCGCGGGCCGGGTCGGGCCCGCGCCGGCGGGCGAGCTTGCGGTGGGGCATCAGGCGGGCCCGTCGAACCGGACGCCGCCCGCGTGCAGCCCGCGGCCCCAGTCGGCCGCGGCCATGACCTTCTTGCCGGCGGGCTGCACCTGCAGCAGTTCGAGGTCGACCCCGCCGGTGCCGACGAGGACGCGGCGCTTCTCGGCGCGCACTTCGCCGGGCTCGAGCTCGGCGGCGTCCGTGGGGCGGGTGCGGGCGATCCTGAACCGCTGGCCGGCCAGCGTCGTCCAGGCCATCGGCTCGGGCGAGCACCCGCGGACGACGCGGTCGAGCTCGCGGCCGTCCCGCGTCCAGTCGAGGTGGGCGTCCGCGGGCGTGATCTTGGGGGCCACGGTGACGGCGTCCGGGTCGTCCTGCTCGGCGGGCTCGGCCGCCTCGAGGCCGTCGATCGTGTCGAGGAGGAGCCCGGCGCCCTCGTGGGCGAGCAGGTCGAGCACCTCGCCGGCGGTCTCGTCGCCGGCCAGGGGCTGGATGAGCGTCCCGAAGACGGGGCCGGCGTCCAGCTCCTCGACCAGCCGGAACGTCGTCGCGCCCGTGACCTCGTCGCCCGCCATGATCGCGCGCTGGACGGGCGCGGCCCCGCGCCAGCGCGGCAACAACGAGAAGTGCAGGTTCACCCAGCCGAGCCGCGGAATGTCCAGCACCCGCTGCGGCACGAGCGCCCCGTAGGCGACGACCGGGCAGGCGTCGGGGTCTAGATCGGTCAGCGCGGCGACGAAGCCGGGGTCGCGGGGGTGCTCCGGCTTCAGCACCGGCACCCCGTGATCGGACGCCCACGCCCCCACCTCGCTCGGGACGAGGCGCTTGCTGCGCCCGCGGGGGGCGTCCGGGCGCGTCACGACCGCGGCCAACTCGTGGCCGGAGCCCAGCAGGGCCTCCAGCGACGGGATCGCGACGGCGGGGGTTCCGGCAAAGACGAGACGCACGCCGCCACCTTAGCGACCGAAGACGCGCCCCAGCCCGTCGACGAGGGACGCGGCGGCGTCCTGCCGCTGCTCGACGATGCCCGCGAGCCACGCGGTGCCCTCGGCGACGAGCGCGTCGTCCAGGCCTTGGATCGCGGCGACGTACCGCGTCCCGGACGCCGCCGCGCGGCCCGCCGCGTCGGCCAGCGCCCCCGGCGCCTCCGGCGGCGGGCCGCCGAACCCGGCGACGAGGGCGTCGATGTGCTCGACGAAGGGCGCGTGACGTGGGTCGGCGGCATCCAGCTTGGCCACGAGCT
>CALMAD010000059.1 GCA_937859105.1 uncultured Propionibacteriaceae bacterium | reverse complement strand
CCTCCGGAGCCCCTCCGGCGGCGAGCCCGGCGAGCCGCTCGGCGGCGAAGCGCTCGGCGTCCTCGTCGCGGGCCACGAGCTCCACCCGGACGCCGCGGTCCCGCGCGCGGCGCGTCGCGACGCGCACGTCGGCGTCCACGAGGAGGTCGGCGACGAGCTGGTCGCGGATCTCCGCCTCGGCCCGCTCCATGCCGAGCCGCTCGGCGTCCGTGAGCGATCCCCCGGCGACGATGCGCTGCAGCAGGGGGGACGCCGACGTGCTCAGCTCGGCGCGGCGGGCGTCGGCCTCCTCGACCCTGGCCTGGTCTTCGATGAGTTGCATGCGGCTGCGTCCCTCGCGCGCCGCCGCACGGCTGAGCACGATCGCGGCATCGTCGAGCGTGCGGCGCAGGATGGACGCGAAAATCGCGACCACGGTCATGAGCGTGTAGTTCCACGGCAGCCCGGCGATCGGCAGGGAGCCGGCGGAGACGACGGCGTCCACGGCCATCATCGCGGCCATCACCGCGACCCCCACGCCGTTGCGATACCGGAAGCACAGGACGCCGACGGCCGTCGCGTACCCGCCGCCCCACCAGTACTGCCAGTCGAGGCTTCCGGGGTTGGGCAGCAACGGGGTCACCACCGCCGGGGTCGCCACCATCGCCAGCGCGGCCAGCACGCCCGGCCAGCGGCTGCGACGCACGAGGACGAGGACCGCGGTCATGACCAGGCACGCGAGCAGCGCCGTCTCCCAAACGCCTGGGTTGCGCACCGCGTCGCGGAAGACCCAGGCGACGCCGACCTGCTCCAGCGTCGCGAACGACATGATGATCAGCAGCGGCCGCATGAGCGCGATGTCCCACTCGGGGCCAGTGGCGTGCACCTCGGCGTCCTCCCACACCAGCGTGACGCGTGTGCCGACGCCGGGCCGCGAGTCGATCTTGGCCGTGCCGCCGACCGACTCCATCCGACCGACGATGCCCTGCCGGACGCCGGCCCGCCGCTCGCGCACCCGGTCGGTCGCGAACCCCGAGCCCGCGTCCGTCACGGTGATCTTGCTCATCATGGGGTCCACGTGCCCCCGGACGACGGCCTGGCGCGTGCCCGAATGCCGCGCCACGTTCGTCAGCGCCTCGGTGACGGCCTCGACGAGGGTGTCCGCGACGAGCGGCGACGGCTCCGTGCCGTCGATGACGATCGTCAGGTCCAGCCCGATCCGGGACGCCGCGGCGGCGATCCGCTCCGACAGGTCGCCCGTCGACGGCAGCCAGCCGCCGGGGCCGAGGGCGTCCAAAGCCTGGTGCGCCAACTCGGTGGAGTTCTCGTCGATCCGCGGCTCGCGGGTCGCGGCGAGCAGCGCCCCCAGGATCTTGTCGTGGATCAGCCCGTTCCACCGCTGCCGCTCGAAGGCGCGGCGGCGGGCACCGGCGAGCGACTCCTTGAGCTGCCAGCTGCGCCGCGACGAGCGGTCGATGTCGACGGCGACGGCGTTCGCGACGCGCACGAGTTCCACGAGCCCCAGGCCGGCGATCAGCATGATCGCGCCGTCGGAGACCCCGTCGCGCGGTGCGACCGACATGGCCCGCAGCGCCCCGAAGAACAGCGAGAACCCGACGACGGCGACCCGGCCCGGCGCGGGTGGGAAGGCCACGGCGGCGTACCCCATGCACGCGAGACAGAAGTAGATGAGCGCCGGCGGGTCCGACTGGCCGCGGAACAACCCGATGAGCGGCAGGTGCAGCAGCGTCACGGCGAGCCCGAACCAGAAGAAGACCGTCCCCGTGAGCTGACCGCCCGGACGCCTCTTGACCTCCACCCACAGCAGCACCACCAGCACGCCCGCGATCGCCAGGACCACGGGCACGACGCCGCGCGGGTACGGGTCCAGCGTGCGCGACTGCGCGAACGCCGCGAGCACCAGGAACGTGTAGCTCACGGCGCCCAAGAGCTGACCGCCGCGCTCGAGCCGCTGCTGGCTGAGCCGCACCATCCCTCCTTCCGGCCGCTTCGTCCGTTCGGCACGTCGTCGTGAGCACCATCATGACACCTGTCGCTAAAAACGGGGTGACACGCCCGCGAAACGCCGCGCAGGACGCGGCAGACTAGGACCCATGCCCGACGCCCAGACCCGATCCGTCCCCTGGAGGCCGGCCGCGCTGGTCGTGACCGCCCTTCTGGCCGCAGCCTTCGCGGCGTGGGTCTCGGCGATCCTGCCCAGTTTGCCTCCCCTGCCCGGACGCCTCCAGGCCGACCCGGCGACCGGGCTGGCCTCGTCGCTGGCGGACCTCACCGCACGGCTGGCGTCCCTGGCCACGCTGGGCGCGCTGCTGGCGGCGACGATCGCGCCGGGCGAGCGCGCGTTCCGTTGGGCGGCCCGCGCCGGCCAGGTGTGGTTCTGGGCCGCCCTCGTGCTCACGGCCGCGAACCCGGCGTTCGTCACGGGCGTCCCGCTCGGCTACGCGCTGACGCCGGCGTCCTGGTGGACGTTCGTCACCTCGGTGCCCTCCGGCCTCGCCTGGCTGATCTCCGCGCTGGTCGCGCTGGGCGCCGTGCTCATCGCGTACGGCTCGCGGGCGCGCGCGGCGACCTCGTCGTGGCTGGTGGTCGGCGTCGTCTCGTGGGCGTTCGTCGCCGTGACCGGCAACGTCTCGGTCGGCCGCGACCACGACTGGGCCACCGACGCCGCGATCATCGGGACGCTCACGCTCGGCCCCATCGCGATCTCGGCCGCGGCGTCCCTGCTCGCCCCCGGCACCGGGCGCCTCCGCGCGCACACGCGGCTCGTGCTCGCCCTGATCGCGGTCGCGGCGGCGTCCCAGGTGGTCGTCGCCTGGCAGGAGCTCGCGGGCGTCTCCCCCTTCGCCACCGCGTACGGCCTGCCCGTCATCGGTTCGTTCGCGGTCCTGGCGCTGCTCGCGGTGAGCGCGCTCGCGCGCCGCTTCTCACCCGAGTGGGACGCCTCGGGCGCCCGCGCGGCGTCGGTGGTTCTGCGCGACGTCGTGCTCGTGGTCGCGTACGCGGCGTTACAGACCGCGGCCCAGCACCTCCCGCCGCCACGGTTCTTCGTGCCGCAGACGATCCAGGAGAACTACCTCGGCTACGAGATGAACGTCCCGGTGACGCTGGCGCGGCTGCTGGGGCCGGGGCGTCCGAACCTGCTGTGGATCGTCCTCGCGGTGGCGGCCGTCGCGGTGTACGTCGCGGCCACCCGGCGCGCCCGGCGCCTCGGCACGCCGTGGCCGATCTGGCGCACCGTCTCCTGGCTCCTCGGCTGGGGGCTCATGGTGTACCTGGCCACGAGCGGCTTCTGGGAGTACTCGACGGTCGTGTTCAGCTGGCACATGTTCGTCCACATGACGGTGAACATGCTCGTCCCGGTGCTGTGCGTGCTGGGCGCGCCCATGGCGCTGGTCGCCGCGGCGTCCCCGGAGCGCCCGGCGGGCGAGCCGCCGAGCCTCGGCCAACTGGCGTCCGACTGGGCCGATTATCCGCCCTTCCAACTCCTGACCGCTCCCCCGCTGCTGTGGCTGGGCTACGTCGGCTCGCTGTTCGCCGTCTACTACACGCCGGCGTTCTCGTGGCTGATGCGCTACCACTGGGCCCATCAGCTCATGTTGCTGGCGTTCATGGTCACCGGCTACGGGTTCTTCAACCTGCTGATCGGGCCCGAACGTTCGTCGTGGCAGATGCCGCACCTGGTGAAGCTCGCGCTGCTCATCAGCATCATGCCGTTCCACGCGATCTTCGCCGTCGGCATCCTGAGCTCCCAGTCGCTGTTCGGCGAGGAGTTCTACCAGTCCATCGACATCGCCTGGGTCGGTAACCTCATGGCCGATCAGAACATCGCGGGCCAGATCACCTGGATCCTCGGCGAGGTGCCGATCGTGCTCGTCATCATCGCTTTGGCCGCGCAGTGGTTCCGGCAGGATCGCGTGGACTCCTCCCGCTTCGACCTGGCCCAGGATTCCGGCGAGGAGGACGCCCTGGGCGCCTACAACGACATGCTTCGCCAACTCGCGGAAAGGGACGCCGAGGACGCCCGCCGCCGCGCCAACGAGATCGGGCTGCGCCCATGACCCACACGCCCCTCACCCAGCAGCCGGACGCCTCCGGTGCGCCCGGCCTCCCGGCCGAGCCGGACGCCGGCGGCCTCGCCGACCGCGTCGAGCTGGACATCTCCGGCATGACGTGCGCGGCGTGCGCGTCCCGCATCGAGAAGAAGCTGAACAAGATGCCGGGGGCGTCCGCGACCGTGAACTACGCGACCGAGCGGGCCGTCGTGCTCGGGCTCGGCGCCGCGCGGGCCGACGAGGCCGTCGCGGTCGTGGAGAAGGCCGGCTACGGGGCGTCCCCGGTGCGCGAGGGCGCGGAGCCCGACGGCTACTCCGACCGCGTGAAGATGCTCCGCAACCGCCTCATCGTGGCCGCGCTGCTGACCGTGCCGCTCGGCGACGTGGCGATCGTCTTGGCGCTGGCGCCGCAGATGCGGTTCCCGGGGTGGCAGTGGGTGCTCATCGCCTGCGCGATCCCGGTCGTGTTCTGGTGCGCGTGGCCCTTCCACCGGGCCGCCTGGCGCAACCTGCGCCACGGCTCGACGAGCATGGACACGCTCGTGTCGCTCGGCGTCCTGGCCGCGTTCGCGTGGTCGGTGGTCGCGACCGCCTTCGAGGTGGACGGCGGCACCGGCTACTGGGTCGGCTGGGGGCTGGCCCCGCGGGGCGCCGACACGCTGTACCTCGAGGTCGCCTCGGCCGTCACTACCTTCCTGCTGGGCGGCCGCTACATGGAGGCGCGCTCGAAGCGGTCGGCCCGCGGCGTCCTGGAGGCGCTCGGCAGGCTCGCACCGACGACCGTCCGGGTGATCCGCGACGGCCGCGAGGAGGTCGTGCCGATCGGCTCGCTGCGGGTCGGCGAGCGGTTCCTCGTGCGTCCCGGCGAGCGGATCGCGACCGACGGCCACGTCGTCGTCGGCAACTCGGCGATCGACACGTCGGCGATGACCGGCGAGCCGGTGCCGGCCGAGGTGACCGTCGGCGACCGGGTGCTCGGCGGCACGGTCAACACGACGGGGGCGCTCATCGTCGAGGCCGACAAGGTCGGCGCCCACACCCAGATCGCCCAGATGGCCGCGACGGCCGAGCAGGCGCAGGCGCGCAAGGCGCGGGTCCAGACGATGGTCGATCAGGTCGTCGCCGTGTTCGTGCCGGCCGTCCTCGTCATCGCCGGACTGACGCTCGTGGTCTGGCTCGTCGCCGGCGGCGGGCCGCGGCTGGCGTTCAACGCCGCCTTGTCGGTGCTGATCATCGCGTGCCCGTGCGCCCTCGGGCTGGCCACGCCGACCGCCCTGATGGTCGGCGTCGGCCGCGGCGGGCAACTGGGCATCCTCATCAAGGGCCCGGACGCGCTGGAGGCGTCCGGACGCATCGACACGGTCGTCCTCGACAAGACCGGCACGCTGACGACCGGCGCGATGGCGCTGGAGCGGGTCCGCGTCCTCGACGGGGCCGGCCTGCCGGACGCCGGTGTCCTCGCCGCGATCGCCGGCGTCGAGCGGCACTCCGAGCACCCGATCGCCCGGGCGTTCGTCACCGGCGCCGCCGAGGCCGGGGTGCCGGAGGCGTCCGTGCGCGACGTGACGGCCCTGCCGGGAGAGGGGGCGTCCGGGGAGGCGTTCGTCGCGGACGCCTGGCGCCACGTCCTGGTGGGCAAGGCCGGGCTGCTGCGCGATCGCGGCATCGCGCTGCCGCC
>CALMAD010000058.1 GCA_937859105.1 uncultured Propionibacteriaceae bacterium | reverse complement strand
CCGCTGGCGCTCTGCGTCAGCCTGGCATGCGCCACGCTTTGCTTGACGGTTCCGGCCGCTTTTGCCGCCACCTCGCGAGCGGACCATCTGGCTGAAATCAGCACCTACCGCGACCAGGCCCGCTGGCTGGACGCGCTGCCGCGCGTGGCGGGCGGCGTCCTGCGGGAGTGGGGGCTGGCCGAAGACGGGGATCCTCTCCACGGCCATACCGCGCTCGTGCTGCCGGTGCGGGACGCCGACGGCGTCCGGTTGATGCTGAAGCTGGTCTTCGTTGAGCCGGACAACGTGGGGGAGCCGGACGCCCTCAAGGTGTGGCGCGGTCTGGGAGCCGTGCGGCTGGAGCGCGCGGACCCGCGCCGCGGCGTCCTGCTGCTGGAGCGGCTCGGAGAGCGCGACCTGTCGTCGCTTCCCGACGAGGAGGCGATCGGCGTCCTCGGGCGCCTCTATCGGCGCCTGCACGTGCCCGCCGTGCCGCAGCTGCCTCAGCTCGCGGGGTTCGTGCGCGGATGGCTGGACGACCTCGCCGCGCTCGGCAAGGACGTCCCGGCGCCTCCGCGGTTCGTGCAGCAGGCGCTGACGGCCGGGCGGACGCTGGTGGGGGAGGCGTCCGAGAGCGCCCGCCATCAGGCGGTCGTCCACGGGGATCTGCACTACGCGAACGTCCTCGCCGGACGCCGCGAGCCCTGGCTCGCGATCGACCCCAAGGGATTCAACGGCGACCCGTGCTTCGAGCCGGCGCCGCTGCTCTGGAACCGCTGGGACGCCCTCGTCGCCACCGGCGACGTCGGCGGCGCGTTGCGCGAGCGCTTCTACGGCATCGTGGACGCCGCCGGCCTCGACGAGCGGCGCTGCCGCGACTGGGTCGTCCTCCGGACGATGATCAACTGCGGTTGGCTCGCCCAGGACGCCGCCCGCGCCGGCCGGCCGCTCACGGCGTCCGAGCGGGACGAGGCGACCCGCAACGTCACCATCGCCAAGGCGATGCAGGACGTGCTCGGCTGAACCGGCCCCGCGAGGCGGGTCACCACCGCACCGTCTATTGAACTATCTGGTGAGTACCTCTGGACACGGGTGAGGCGCACGCTCTAAATTCCCGTTATGGACCATATGGTCCGGCCTCAATGACGAGAGGGGATGACGCCCCATGACCGGTGCGCACGCCAAGACAGCTCCCACGGAGATCACACCCCAGATGGCACGACGCGCCGCGCTCGGCAGCTTCGTCGGAGCCGTCGTGGAGTGGTACGACTTCCTCATCTACACGGTCGTCGCGGCGCTCGTGTTCAACAAGCAGTTCTTCCCCGAGCTCAACCCGACCCTCGGACAGATCGCCGCCTTTGCGACGTTCGCGGTCGGCTTCATCTTCCGGCCACTCGGCGGCGCGTTCTTCGGCCACTTCGGCGACAAGCTCGGCCCGAAGAAGGTGCTCGTGTGGACGATCGTCGTCATGGGGACGGCCACCGTCCTCATCGGCTGCATCCCGAGTTACCACACCATCGGCATCGCGGCGCCGATCCTCCTGGTGGGGATGCGCTGCGTGCAGGGCTTCGCGGTCGGCGGTGAGTGGGGCGGCGCCGCCCTGATGGCAGTCTCGCAGGCGCCTAAGGGGCGCAAGGCGTTCTACTCGTCCGGCGTCCAGATGGGCTACGGCATCGGCCTGATCCTGGCCAACGGCCTGTTCCTGCTCGTCCTGACGCTGCTGGGCAACGACGCCATGATCGAGTGGGGGTGGCGCATCCCCTTCATCTTCGCCGGGCTGTTGGTGGCCGTCGGCCTGTGGGTGCGGGTCGGCGTCGCCGACATCCACCACGCCGACGTCGCGCCCGCCGCGCTGCAGGAGGACGACCAGCCCACCCCCGGCAAGCGGGCGAAGGCCCCGCTGTTGGAGGCCATCACCAAGGATCCGATCGCGTTCTTCCAGATCGTCGGTATCCGCGCGGTCGAGATGTTCACGATGTTCATCGTCACGACGTTCGGCTTGGCGTACTCGCGTAACACCCTGAACTGGGACGCCTCCGAGTTCCTGCGCATCGCGATCGTCATCGGCGCGATCAGCCTCGTCACGATCCCGACGTTCGCGCACCTGTCCGACCGGTTTGGGCGCAAGCCGGTCTACCTCACCGGCGCGGTGATCGGCGGCTTGGGCGCGTTCCCGTTCTTCAACAGCCTGGTCGCGGGCAACCTGCTCCTCACGTGGGTGTTCGCGTTGATCCTGGTGAATCTCGCCCACGATCTGGCCGTGTCGGTGCAGCAGCCGCTGATCACGGAGCTGTTCGGTGCGAAGCATCAGTACTCGGGCGCCGGGTTCGGCTACCAGGTCGCCGCGGTGCTGGTGGGCGGGTTCACCCCCTCGATCGCGACCTGGATCCAGGGCCCGCAGGCCGAGGGCGGCCTCGGCCTGGGCGCGCCGGGCGTCGCCTGGTACGTCGTGCTGGGCGCGGTCGTCTCGTTCCTGACGGTGTTCTTCATGAAGCCGCGGCTCCCGGAGGACCTCGGCACCGCGAACGTCAGCGCCGACAAGATCCAGGCCGAGTGACGCCGTTGGCGCGGGGCGAACGTCGCCGGGACGGCTGATTGACTGCCGATCAGGCACACTGCCGCCATGCGACACCGCTTCCCACGCAGCGTCTACGACCACGGCACCGAGCCGGACGCCCGCTTCACCCTGGCCAACCAGCGGACGTTCCTGGCCTGGATCCGGACGGGCCTCGCGCTCATCGCCGTCGGCGTCGCGCTCGAGGCGTTCGCGGAGAACCTTCCCTCTCCCGGACGCCGCGTCGCCTCCGCCCTCATGGTGCTGGCCGGCGTCATCGCGCCCGTGCAGGCGTGGCTGGGATGGCGCCGTACCGAACTGGCGATGCGCACGGGGCGTCCTCTGCCGCCCGACTCGGGATCCCTGCCGCTGATGATCCTCACCATCATCGCGGGCGTGCTGATCCTCGCCACGATCCTGGTGGCCCAGTAGGCAGGACGACGCGATGAGCGATCATCCGGACGGGGGCGGGGGATGCGGGGCGCCCGAACGGCGACCCGCGTCGGACGGGCGCGCGATCTTCGACCCCGGCATGCAGGTCGAGCGCACGAACCTGGCGTGGCGCCGCACGGTGCTCGCCCTCGTGACGGTCGCCGCGGGCGGGCTGCGGCTCGTCTGGGGCTCCCACCCGGTGCTCGCCGTCGGTGGGGCCGGCGCGGTGCTCGCGGGGGCCCTCGCGCTGTTCTGGGCTGCCGGACGCGCCCACCGCCGCGCCCACGCGCTGCTGACGTCCTCGTCCGACGATCACGTCGCCATCGCCGACGGCGTGTTGCCGCCGGCGATGGCGGCCCTGTTGGCGATCTGCGGGGTGCTGGCCCTCGCGCTCGTCGTGCTGGGGCGCGTGCCGATCGTCGTCGCTCCCCGCTAGGACGCCTTCGGTGCGGCCGGAGCGCGGGCCGGTTCGGGCGCCCGTCCCAGCGAGGGCTCGGGGCCGCGGGACGTGGCTGCCGCCGAGGGCGGCGAAGGCGTCCCAGGAGCGTCCCGCTACGGTGGGTGCATGGACGCACCCCGGCTCGTGGCCCTGGACATCGACGGCACCCTCGTGGATGGCGCGGGGCGCATCCCGGCGGAGTTGGCGTCCGCGGTGGCCGACGTGCAGGACGCAGGCGTCCCGGTGGTGCTCTGCACCGGCCGCGGCTGGCACTCCACCCATGAGGTCGCGGACGCCCTCCGCCTCGCGCACGGCCCGCACGTGACGTCGAACGGCGCCGTCCTGGTGACCTACCCGCCGCTGCACGTCGACGAGGTCATCACCTTCGACCCCGGCTATGTCATCGAGCGGGTGGCGCGCGAGCACCCCCGCTGCCTCATCGCCGTCGAGGTCGTCGGCCAGGGGTACCTGGTGAACCGGCACTTCCCCGACGGAGAGCTGGGCGGCACGATCGAGGTCGTCGACCTCGACACGCTCGCCCGGCGTCCGGCCACGCGCGTGGTCGTGCGCGACCCGGACGCCTCCGACGGCGAGTTCATCCAGCTCGCCGAGCGCATGGGCCTGACGGGCGTCAGCTACGCGGTCGGCTACACGGCCTGGCTCGACATCGCGCCCGAGGGCATCGACAAGGCCCACGGCCTCGCGCAGGTGTGTACGAGGCTCGGGATCGACCCTGCCGACGTCCTGGCGCTCGGCGACGGGCGCAACGACATCGAGATGCTGGCCTTCGCCGGGAGGGGGGTCGCGCTGGGCGACGCCCCACCCGAGGTGCAGGACGCCGCCGACGAGGTGACGGGACTATTCGCCGAGGGTGGCACGACGGACGAAC
>CALMAD010000057.1 GCA_937859105.1 uncultured Propionibacteriaceae bacterium | reverse complement strand
CGCGCCCGCGCCCACGCGCCCACGCTCCGCCCACGCGCCGCGCTCAGGCGTCCGGAGAGCCGCGCCGCGCTCAGGCGTCCTGAGAGTAGATCAGCAGGCTGTAAGGGCCGATGCTGAGGTCGGTGTGGAAGGCGAGCCCGTCCTCGTCTTCGGTGAAGGGCTCGACGTCGAACGTCGGGAAGTCGCCGAACGCCGCGCTGTAGGACGACGCGTCGCTGTTGAACCGGAGCTTCCACAGCCCGCCGGCGGGCCAGCCGATCCGGTAGCGCTCGCGGGCGTCCCGATGGAAGTTGGCGACGACGACCACGTCGTCGCCCGGCCCGTGCTCGGCCCAGCGCTGAAAGGCGATGACCTTGGCGTCCTCGTCGACATGGAAGACGTTGAGCCCCGAGCCGGTAAGCCCCCGCGTCACGCCGCCGCGGTTCAGGCGCAGGTCGATGAGGTCCTGGTACAGGCGCGCGATGCCGTGGAAGTCGTCGGCGCGCAGCCAGTCGAGCGGGTCGTCGTCGGAGAACCAGCCGCCCTCGAGCGCCTCTTGGCCCTGAAAGATCATCGGGACGCCGGGGGCCGTCATCACGAGCCCGCCGCCGAGCGTCGAGCGCTTCTGCGCCCACCAGCCCGTCTCGTCGGCCGCGTCGATCTCGTGCGGGACGCGCGCCGACCCGTTGGCGACCTCGTCGTGGCTCTCGGTGTAGATCACCCGCTGCAGGGCGTCGCCGTTGAACGCGTGCCGGACGGCGTCCGCCACCGAACCCATCGACCGCTGGTCGTCGTCGGCGACGATGATCGCCGCGCGCACCGGGTGGACGAACGCGGCGTCCCACTGGGCGTGGAAGCCCGCCGCATCGGACGCCTGCCCGGTCATGCGGTCGTGGCCGTGCAGGTCCTCGGCGATGACGATGCGCCCGGGGAACTCCTCGCGCACCGAGTCGGTGATCCAGCGCATGAGGGACATCCCCTCCTCCAGGCCGAACCCGTTGCCGTCGACGCTGCGCATGTAGGGCGTCATGTCGAGGCGCAGGCCGTCGACGTGGTACTCCCGGAGCCACAACAGCGCGTTGTCGCGGATGAACCGCCGCACCTCCTCGCGGCCGTAGTCGGGACGCGTATCGCCCCAGGGCGTGGCGCTGCGCTCATCGTTGTAGAAATAGATGCCGCCCTTGTCGTTCTCGCTCCAGCCGTCGAACCGCCACAGGTTGAGGTCGGAGGGGCCGAAGTGGTTGTAGACCACGTCCTGAATCACGGCGATGCCGCGTCGGTGAGCCTCCTTCACCAGGGTCTTGAAGGCGTCCGGGCCGCCGTAGGCGCTCTCGACGGCGAAGATGTGCGCCGGGTTGTAGCCCCACGACAGGTCGCCGGCGAACTCGGAGATCGGCATGATCTCGATCGCGTTGACGCCGAGCTCCTTGAGGTAGTCGAGCTTGCCGACGGCGTCCGCGAAGTCGCCGACGCCCAGGTCGGGCGCGAACGTGCCGATGTGCAGCTCGTAGATGACGAGCTCGTGGTGGGGCGGGCAGTGGGCCTGGTCGCCCTCCCAGTCGAAGCCGTCGGCGTCGCAGATCACGCCGTTGCCGACGGAGTTCGTCACCTCCAGCGCGTACGGGTCGACGCGGGTGAACGTCTCGTCGCCGTGGGTCAGCGAGTACCGGTAGGCGTGCCCGACGCCGGCTCCCGGCACGTAGCCGTACCAGTACCCGTTGCCCTCGCCGGCGAGCGGGTCGGCGTCCGCCGCCCAGTCGTTGAAATCGCCGACGACCGACACCGCGGACGCGTGCGGCGCCCAGACGCGGAAGCCGCACCCGTCGGGGCCCACGATCGCGCCCATCCCGTCGAAAACGGGCTGGGTAGGGGACTGGCTCATGGGGGTCCTTCCGCCGGAGAACGGGCCCGAACCTACGCCCAGGCGAGGGTTCGTGACCACCGAACCGGACGCCCGGCGGGTTACAGTCGTGTCCCGAAGGGCCTTGAAAGGGGGAGGATGACCATGCTGCCCACGCCGTCGAGCCGCGGAGGCGCGCTCCGTCGCGGCGTCCGTTCGAGCAGCGAGCGCGACGCCCGTCGCGCCTCAGATCGCGCCCCGCGCCAGGCATCTCGGACATCTCGGACATCTCGGACACATCGGACGCCTCGGGCGGCGGTCGCGGCGGCGTCCGTCCTGGCGGCGCTCGTGGCGTCCGGCTGTGCGCCAGCGGCGTCCCCGACGGCGATGCCGAGCCCGGTCGAGAGCCCCACGA
Organism: uncultured Propionibacteriaceae bacterium; assembly: GCA_937859105.1. Classification (GTDB taxonomy): domain Bacteria; phylum Actinomycetota; class Actinomycetes; order Propionibacteriales; family Propionibacteriaceae; genus Propioniciclava. Next base: position 16,576 of record CALMAD010000057.1, on the reverse strand, counting down.
CGGTCGCGCCGGCGCCCTCGATGCCGGCGGCCAGCCCGACGCCCACCCGCGCCCCCGAGACCACCCGGACCCCCACGCGGACGCCCACGCCCACCCCCACCCGGACGCCGACGCCCACCCAGACGCCCACGCCGACCCCCGCGCGGCCCGCGAACACCGGGACGCTGCCCGCCGGGCTCGCGCTGCCGCACGCCGCCGCGGACGGCTACGAGACCCTGCCCGCCCTGCCCGAGTTCGCGCGATGCGACGACCCGATCTCGCCCGAGGGCGTGACGGCCAGCCGCTTCCAGTTCGCGGAGGGCCCCGAGTCGGTGCAGACCGAGGGGGTGCTGGTGTTCGCGGACGCGGCGTCCGCTGAGCGGTTCGTCGGCCGCGTCTCGGACGCCACGCGCGCCTGCCCGGTCGCCACGAACGCCACCGACGCCGAGCATCGCTACGCGAACGCCGCCCAGGAGACCCGCACCGAGCAGGGCGTCGGGCTGCGCGTCGACTCCACGCTGGAGACGAACGCGTCGGGGACGTGGGGCGCGCGTCCGGGCGGGACGGCGTACCTGCTCGTCCGGAAGGGCGCCGTCGTGGCCTACGCCGAGGACTCCAGCGAGGCGATCGTCGGGTCGTCCGATCCGAGCACGACCGAGGCCGTCACCGCGCTGCGGACCGTCGTCGACCAGATCCTCGCCACGGCCCGGTGAGGCCGCGGTGAGGCCCGATCCGGACGCCGCGAGCAGCACGCCGGCGGCCGGCGGCGTCCTGCTGTATGACTCTGACTGCGGGTTTTGCACGCGCAGTGCGGAGTTCCTGCGCCGGCGGCGTCCCGGATGCGAGATTCGCCCGATGACGGACGCCGCGCTGGCCGGCTTCGGCGTGGACGCCGAGCGGGCGCGCCGGGAGGTGCCGTTCGTGGACGCCGCGGGCGTCCGGTGGGGCGCGGACGCCGTCGCCGCCGCCCTCGCGACCTGCCCGGGCGGCTGGCGCGCCGCCGGGTGGCTGATCGGACGCCCGCCGCTCGCCTGGGTGGCCCGCCCCGTCTACGCGTGGGTCGCCGCGCACCGGCACGAGCTGCCCGGCGGGACGGCGTCCTGCGAGCTGCCGCGGTAGCGGAGCCGGGTCGCCTCAGTGCGTCTCGGGCCCGGAACGGGCCCAGGCCGACACGTCCCGCACGTAGGCGGCGTAGTCGCGCGCGGCCTCAGCGGCTGCGGCAGCGACCTGGCGCAGATCGATCTCGAGGTATTCGTGCACAAGCACGTTACGCAGGCCGATGCTCGGACGGAGGGCCGTCGCCAGGGACTCGGAGATCACCCCGGCCCGGGCGATCGCACTCAGGGCCGTTCGGGGGTCGGCCGCCGGGACCGACGCGACGGTCGCGGCCACGTGCGCGTTGATGTCGGTCGCCAACGTGACGAGTTGCGTCAGGATGCGTTCGACCGCGTGGCGCAGCAGCCGGTCGGACGCCAGCCGTTCGGGGGTGATCTCGCCCACCTCGGCCAGATCGGACAGACGCTGCCGCATCATCAGGAGGCGCTCCGTCACCACTCCTGCGGCGTAGTCGCGGGGGCTCATTCGGACATCACCCGCAGCGCGAGGTCGCGGAGGTGTTGCGTGTCGTAGAACTCACCCATCGCCGCCATCTGCCGCCGGGCGAACTTGCCGGGGGTGAGTTCGACGAGGACGTCCCCACGGGCGAGCGCCTCGAAGCGGGCCACGATGCCGGCGCGGTCGAGGGCGAGCACGTCGAGCTGGTCGCCGTAGCGCTCCTCGAGAGCGTTGACGACGGCGAGGTGATCGGCCTCGCCGTAGCGGACACCGCTGTAGGCGACATCGACGTCGTGGGCGCTCCCCGGAGTCTCGCGGGCGCTGCCGAACAGGACGAGCAGGTCGACGCCGAGCGGTTCGCACACGGAGGCGAGCACGCCGGACGCCGCGTCCGCGCGTAGGCGCGCCGCGACCGATTCGACCGTGCTCATGGGGCCAGCCTACGGCCACCCGGGAGGCCCCGGCAGCCCGCCACCGCCGCGGACCGGGCCTGTCGGGCCGACGCCCGCACCGGACCGTCCTCGCTCAGCCCGCGGGACGCTCCCACGGTTCGACGGGGCCGTCGACCAGGCGAAACAGCGGGTGCGGCTCGGCGACGCCGGGAAGCCGAACGAGGTCGTCCGGGCTGCGGGACGCCAGCTTGGCCGCCAGGTGCGCCCGCTCGAACGCGAGCTGGCCGTCGGTGACGGTGAGCGAGGCGGCGGCGTCCGGACGGTCGATGCGGGCCGCGTCGAACCGGTACCCCCGCCCGGACGCCTCCCGCTGCACCCCGCGCAGGTAGGCGCCGACGGCGTCCAGGGGATCGGGGGCCGCCCGGAACCGGTCGAGCTGCGGGTGCCGGGTGTAGCCGCGGGTGCGTCCGGCGAGCACGGCCTGCGCGAGCAGCGCCTCGCGCCAGCAGGCGGTGAGCCCCTGGCGATCGAGGTGCTTCGGGTGCAGCGACCACAGCCTCATGCCGGACGCCTCAGCGACGGAACTTCTCGGACGTCCCCGACAGCCGCTCGCGGCCGTGCGGGGCGTCCCAGCCGGAGGTGTCCGGACCCTTGGGGACGATCCCGTTCACCGACGTCACGCCCGGCGACCCGAAATAGCCGCGCTTGATGCCGTCGAAGTCGGTCGTCGAGCCGAAGCCGGGCGTCTGGTACAGGTCGCGCGCGTAGGCCCACAGGTGCTCGAAGTCGACCAGCCGCTGCCGGTTCGCCTTGAACCCCCCGTAGTAGGCGGCGTCGAAGCGGGCGAGCGTCACGTACAGCCGGACGTCGGACTCGGTGATGAAGTCCCCGAACAGGAACCGGCGGGACGCCAGCCGCTCCTCGAGCCGGTCAAGCGCCGCGAACAGGGTGTCGTAGGCGTCGGAGTAGGCCTGCTGGGAGACCGCGAAGCCGCACTTGTAGACGCCGTTGTTGACCTCGTCGAACAGGCGGGCGTTGAACGCGTCGATGTCGTCGCGCAGCTCGAGCGGGTAGAGGTCGGGGGCGTCGGCGGCGTGGAACGGCTTCCACGCGGTCTCCCAGTAGTTGGTGAGCCGGTGGTAGTCGTTCTGGACAACCGCCCCCGTCGTCACGTCGACGACGGCCGGGATCGTGCCGCGCTTGTCGTAGTCGGGGTCGGCCGCCCGGTAGGCCTCGATGAGGTACTCGATGCCGAGCACCGGGTCGCGGCCGTCGGGGTCGAGCGCGAACCGCCAGCCGTTCTCGGTGCGGACCGGGTCGACCCAGCCCAGCGAGATCGCGTCCGTGAGGCCCAGCAGCTCCCGGACGATCACCTGCCGGTGCGCCCACGGGCAGATCGCGCCCGCGATGAGCCGGTAGCGGCCCGCCTCGACGGGCAGCTCGCCCGGGCCGTCGCCGAACGGCGTCGTGAACGAGTTGGACTGCCGCTGGAAGTTGCCCCGGCTGCCCGACTCGCGGGTCATCTCGCTGATCTTGCTCATGCTTCTGCTTCCTCCTGCCTGCGGACGCCGGCGGCGTCCGTCTTCTCGTGGAACAGCGGCTCGTCGCCGAAGCGGGCCGCGCGGTCGGTGGGCGCGCGCCAGGCGCCCTCGTCGGGGCCCTTGGGGACGATGCCGAACTGCGACCGCACCACCGGGATCGAGTAATAGTGGCGCTTGATGTGGTCGAAGTCGGTCGTCGAGCCGAACCCGGGCGCGTAGAGGTCGCGGGCGTAGGCCCACAGGTTCGGGAACTCGGTGAGCCGCTGCCGGTTGCAGTGGAACGCGCCGTGATAGGCCGCGTCGAACCGGACGAGGGTCACCCAGAGCCGCACGTCGGCGTCCGTGACCTGGTTGCCGACGAGGAAGCGGGAGCGTCCGAGGCGGTCCTCGAGCGTGTCGAGGGCCTCGAACAGGACGTCGTAGGCGTCCTCGTACGCCTCCTGCGTCCGGGCGAAGCCGCACCGGTAGACGCCGTTGTTGACGCGCTCGAACACGAACGCGGAGATCTCGTCGATCTGGTCGCGCAGCCCGGCCGGGTAGAGGTCGGGCGCGCCGGGCGCGTGCAGGGGCGCCCAGGCGGTCTCCCAGTAGTGGGTCAGCCGGTGGTAGTCGTTCTGGACGACCGCCCCCGTCGTCAGGTCGACGACGGCCGGCACGGTCGGACGCCGGTCGTAGCCCGGGTCGGCGGCGAGGTACGCCTCGCGGAGCTCGTGGATGCCGAGCACCGGGTCGACGCCGCCCGGGTCGAGGGTGAACTCCCAGCCGTTCTCGCCGCGGATCGGGTCGACGACGCCGACGCTGATGGCGTCCGTGAGGCCCAGCAGCTCGCGCACGATGAGTTGCCGGTGCGCCCATGGGCACAGCTTGCCGACGATGAGCCGGTAGCGGCCGGCCTCGACGGGCAGCTCGCCGGGGGCGTCCCCGAACGGCGTCGTGAACGCGTTGCCCTGCCGCTTGAACTCGCCGTTCGCGCCGGCCTCGGCCTTCAGGTGATCGTGGGCGGGCATCAGTTCTCCTTCGTGGCGTGGGCGGCCGGCGTGAGCGTGCGATCGGACGCCGTCGTCGCGTCGGCGGCGAGATCCTTGCCCCGAGTCTCGGGGATGCGGAGCGCCACCACGATCGACACGACCAGGGCGGCGGTGACGTAGAGGCCGAAGTCCTGCGGGCCCCAGGTGGACGAGATCCACGTCTGCAGGAACGGGACGGTGCCGCCGAACACCGCGGTCGCGAGGGCGTAGGAGAAGCCGACGCCGATCGTCCGGATGCTGGTGGGCACGAGCTCGGCCATGAGGGCCGGCGCGATCGAGAGCGGGGCGGACAGCAGCAGGAACGACACGACCATGGTGAGCGCCATCCGCTGCCACGAGCCGTCGAGGAACGCCATGAACGGGTAGGTCGTGAGCGCGAGGCCGACGAAGCCGATGAGGGTGACGGGCTTGCGTCCGATGCGGTCGGAGAGGCGTCCCCACAGGGGCAACGCGCCGATGGCGAGCACCTGGCTGACGACGCCGACCCAGAGCACCTGCGCCGGGTTCGAGTGGAAGACCGCGATGTGGTAGCCGCCGATCGCGGCCCAGTTCTGGAACGCGATCGTGAGGCCGATGGTCAGCCCGATGATCTGCAACGCCGGACGCCGGGCGGCCCACATCTCCGCCCAGACCGACGGCTTGTCGACGTTCGCGGACGTCTCGGTGAAGACCTCGGTCTCGTGCAGGCGCCACACCAGGTACAGGGCGACGACGCTGCCGAGCGCGCCGACGAAGAACGGGACCCGCCACGCCCAGGCGCGCAGCGCCTCCGCGCCGACGGTGCTCGACAAGAGCGCGCCGAGCAGCGTCGCGAGGGCGCCGCCGGCCATGATCGACATGTACACCCAGGCCGACCAGGCGCCGCGGGTGCGCGGGGTGGCGACCTCGGCGACGTACGCGCCGGCCGCCGGCTGCTCGCCGCCGTGGGCCAGGCCCTGGATGATCCGGGCGCTGACCAGGACGATCGCCGCCCCGATCCCGATCGTGTCGTGCGTCGGCGACAGCGCGATCAGCAGGGTGCCGAGCAGCGCGGTGAGCGAGGTGAGGTAGAGGGAGACGCGGCGTCCGCGGGTGTCGGAGATGTGCCCGAACAACAGGCTGCCCAGCGGACGCGCGATGAAGCCCACCGCGAGCACGGCCAGCGACTGCAGGAACGCGCCGGTCGTGTTGCCCGGCGACGCGACGAAGAACGCCGCCGCGAAGAACGGGGCGAACGTGTTGTAGATGGTGAAGTCGAAGACCTCCATCGTGCTGCCGGCGACGGCCCCCAGCAGCCCGCGGGGGCGCTTGGGGGAGGCGGGAGCGGCGACGGGGTCGGTCACAGCGGTGGGGGTACTCATGGGAGTCTCCTGAAGGGACGCCGCGGGCGTCCGGTGGTTCGGGGGTTGCGGATGGTTCCTGGGCGCCGACGAGGAAGGTCTGCGCGGTCGTGCGGCCGAGTTGGCCCGCGCAACGCAGGGGAGACGGGAGGTGACGAGCACACCGGCTTCTGCGGGGCGGCTTTCGTCAGGAATGACAAAGGGTGCTGTCGACGCGGAGGAAGTCCACGTGACGGCGGCGCGTCCCGGCCAGGGGCCGGAAGAGCGCGCGATCGCCGGCGGCCAGGACCCGGGAGCTGACATGCCCGATGGACGCCGTCGCGTGCGTCGTTCGTCCATCGGTCATGGCCACAAGCTACGCCCGGATAGTTGAAGCATCAAGTCTCTTGCCGCGGGTTGCCGACCCCCGCCCCGTGTGCGTTTCTACCTGACGTTCTCCACATCAGAGTGTGGAGAAGGTCAGGTAGAAACGCACACACGGGTCAGCGGCGGCGCTTCTCGAAGCGGAAGAGTTCCGAGCTCACGTCGGCGGGCATGCCGCCGACCTGGTCGCCGTGCTGGTGCGGGTCACGGTGCCCCTGATGGAAGAACTCGACGATGTGAAAGCCCAGCTTGTTCACGTAGAAGTGGATGTTGCGCTTCTCGTGGTACGGCGTGGTGGTCTCCCAGACGGAGACCTCGGGGTGCATGGCCTCCCTCCCAGATCGCGCGGCCCGTGCCCGTGCCCTGGGACCCGACCTTCACGTACAGCAGGGCCAGCTCGCCGCGCTCGCCGTCCGGCTCCGCCGTGATGATCGCGCCGCCCAGCACGTCGTCGCCCGATCGCGAAGTACGCTTCGGCGCCCGGAGCGGCGAAGGACTGCTCGACGTCCTCGGCCGGAAGGATCTTCTGCGACCACGGGCCGTTGAGGTCCTCGAAGCTGACCTGAAAGGCCTCCTGGATCTGAGAGACGAACGTCGGCTTCATCTCGGGGGACACGGGCACGAGGGTCACATCGCTCACCCGGTGCAGGCTACCGTGCCCGCCCCCGGACGCGCCGGTGGCGTGGGGATCACGCTCGATCCCCACGCCACCGGTGCTGGTCGGACGCTCGGCGTCCGCTCGGGTGTGGTGTCCGGTCAGAGGCGAAGGGTCACCCCTCCACCAGGACGACCGTCAGGTGCCGCGGCCCATGGACGCCTTCGACGCGGCTGAGCTCGATGTCGCTCGTCGCCGATCCGCCCGACAGCCACGTCACGGCCCGGCCCTCGCGCATGCCCGGCGCCAGCCGCGCGATGCCCTCGGGGACGTCGCTCACGACCTGGTCGGCCCGGACGACGCAGACGTGCCGGTCCGGCACCAGGCTGAGCGCGCGGCGTCCCTGGCCCTCGACGTGATCGAGGGCCACCGTGCCGGAGTCGGCCATCGCGACCGCGCACGTCGTCAACACGGCGTCGATCGAGTTCAGCTCGGCGCTGGACAGCGGCGGGTCGTCACGCCGGACGGTCAGCCCGGACGCCTCGAGCGCGGCCACCCATTCGTCCGGGATGCCGTCGGGGACGACGACGCTGCCGGCGCCGCAGTCATGCAGGGCCTTCGCGACGGTCTCCGGCAGGCTCCCCGCGGGGCAGCGGGTCACGACGGCCTTGTAGTCCTCGACCTTCTCGACGAAGTCGGCCAGGACGTCCTCGGTGGCCAGCGGTTGCCCGTAGACCCACTCGATCGGAACGTCGACCTCGGGATCCGACTCGGTCACGTCGCGCGTGGCCTCGCGGATGCGGTTCAGGATGTCCTCGCGCGCGCTCACTTCGCGCCTCCTTCGCGGTTCTTCTTCCACCACATGCGGAAGGTCTCGGTCGGTGGGGCGTCCACGTCGCGGGCGCGTAGCCAGCGCGACGCGAGCGGGATGGGCATCGGGCCGATCCAGCGGGTGCCGAACACCCGGCCGGCGGCCTTGCTCGCCACCTGGGCGGTGGCCAGATGGCTGCCCCGCTCCATCAGCCAGCCGGCGCTCTTCATGAGGGCCTGCTCGCCCGTCGGATGCTTGGACGTCTTGTACTCGACGACCTTGTGGCGCATGTGCACGAGGATGTCGGTGAACGGGATCTTCACCGGGCACACCTCGTTGCAGGCGCCGCACAACGAGGACGCGAACGGCAGCGCCCGGTCCTTCGGATCCTCAAGGCCGCGCAGCTGCGGCCCGAGGATCGCCCCGATCGGGCCCGGGTACGGGTTGCCGTAGGCGTGGCCGCCGGCGCGCTCGTAGACCGGGCAGATGTTCAGGCAGGCCGAGCAGCGGATGCACCGCAGCGCCGCCCGCCCCTGCGGGTCGGCGAGCACGTTGGTGCGGCCGTTGTCGAGCAGGATCACGTGGAGGTCCTGCGGGCCGTCGCCGGGGGTGACGCCGGTCCACATCGAGGTGTACGGGTTCATCCGCTCGCCGGTGGACGAACGCGGCAGCAGCTTGAGGAAGACCTCGAGATCCTCGATCGTCGGCAGGATCTTCTCGATGCCGACCACCGAGACGAGCGTCTCGGGCAGCGTCAGGCACATGCGGCCGTTGCCCTCGGACTCGACGATGACCAGCGTGCCCGTCTCGGCGACGATGAAGTTGCCGCCCGAGACGGCCATCTTCGCCCGCAGGAACTTCTCGCGCAGGTGCCCCCGCGCGGCGTTCGTGAGCTCGGCCGGGTTGTTCGAGATGCCCTCCGGCGCGGGCGTGCCGTAGCGGCCCATCTCCTCGGTGAAGATGTGCTGCACCTCGTCGCGGTTGCGGTGGATCGCCGGGACGAGGATGTGGCTGGGCAGATCGTGGCCCAACTGGACGATCAGCTCGGCGAGGTCGGTCTCCCAGGCCGCGATGCCCTGGGACTCCAGGTACTCGTTGAGTTCGGTCTCCTGCGTCACCATCGACTTGATCTTCACGACCTCGTCGACGCCCTTCTGCGTGGCGATGGACGCCACGATCCGGTTGGCCTCGTCGCCGTTCCTCGCCCAATGGACGGTGATGCCGGCGGCCTTCATCGCTTCTTCGGCCTGGACGAGGTAGGTGTCCAGGTGGCGGCCCACCCGGTCCTTGATGTGCTCGGCGGCGGTCCGCAGCTCTTCCCAGTTCGGCACCTCGGACGCCCGCACGGCTCGCTTCTCACGGATCGTCGTCGTCGCGTGCCGCAGGTTGTCGCGCTGCTGGGTGTTCGCCAGGGCCGGCTTGACGGCGAGCGGGAAGGGCTTGTCGGTCCACGTCCCCGGCTCGGGGGTCCGTCGGGTGGTCGTGTCGGTCATCACTGCTCCTTCTCGGTGTGCTCGAGGATCTCGGCGAGGTGGATCGTCTTGATGGGGGAGCCCTCGCGGTGCAGGATGCCCCCCACGTTCATCAGGCAGGCGTAGTCACCCATGACCAGGTACTCGGCGTTCGTCGACTTCACGTTGGCCGCCTTGTCGGTCGCCATCGCGATCGAGACGTCGGGGTTCTTGATCGAGAACGTGCCCCCGAAGCCGCAGCACTGCTCGGACTTCGGCAGCTCGACGTACTCGATGCCCTTCACCGCGGTGAGGAGCCGGATCGGCCGGTCCCCGACGTGGGCGACGCGCACCGAGTGGCAGGTCGGGTGGTAGGTGACGCGGTGCGGGAAGTACGCACCGACGTCGGTGAGCCCGAGGACGTCCACGATGAACTCCGAGAGCTCGTAGGTGCGCCCGGCGACGGCGGCGGCCTCCTTCGCGAGGCCCTCGTCGCCCGCCTCGCGCGCCAGCATCTCGTGCTGGTGCCGGACGGAGCCGACGCACGAGCCGGACGGCCCGACGATGTAGTCGTAGTCGCCGAAGCTCTCCACGTAGTTGCGGACCGTCGGGATGGCCTCGTCGAAGTAGCCGGTGTTGGTCATGATCTGCCCGCAGCAGGTCTGACGATCCGGGTAGGAAACCCGGCAGCCGAGCCGCTCGAGCAGGTGCACGGTGGCGACCGGGATCGAGGGTTTCATGGTGTCGGCGATGCAGGTCGCGAAGATGGCGACGTGTGGTGCAGCGGTCATGGTGTGCCTTTCGATCAGGGGAGGAGTCCGCTGAGGATGGGGGTCGACATGAGGCCTGACAGCAGGCAGAGCAGGGCGAGGAGCACGAAGCTCCAGCCGATGATGCGCCGCAGGATGATCGACTCGGAGCCCGCGATGCCGATGGCGGTCGCGGCGATGGTGAGCGATTGCGGGGAGATCATCTTGCCGACGACACCGCCTGCGGCGTTCGAGCCGACGAGCAGGGCCCGCATGTCCTCGACGCCCAGATGGCTCCCCGCGCCGATCTGCTGGCCGACGCTCGACTGCAACCCGGAGAACAGGATGTTGGCCGAGGTGTCCGAGCCCGTCACGTACGTCCCGATCCAGCCGAGCACCGGGGCGATGAACGGGTAAAGGGCGCCGGCGCCGGCGAAGAACAGCCCGAGGGCCAGCGTCTGGCCCGAGTCGCCCATGACGTAGGCCAGGGCGACGACCGAGCCGATGGTCAGCATGGCGAACCGCAGCTTCTTCGCGTTGACGACCAGCACCGTGAAGATCTCGCCGAGGGACATCCGGTAGATCAGGCCGGTCACGATCGCGACCAGCGCCAGCAGGATGCCGGGGGTGGACGCCCACGCGAACGTGTACGCGATGTGCGACGACGGAGCCCCCGCGGACGTCTGCAGGTCGGCGAGCAGAGGCCAGCCGACCTTGATGTCGGTCGCGGCGAGGGCCGCCTTGACCGGCGGCAGGGCCGCGAGAGCGAACACGATGATCACGAGCAGGTACGGAACGAGGGCCATGAAGATGCGCCCGCCGTCCAGGGTGGGGGCGTCCGCCGACTCGGCGGCGAGCGGCTTGCGCTCGCCCTCGATGGACTGGTCGATCGGGACGCCGATGCGCTCGGTCGCCTCGTGGCCGCCCGTCGGGTGCCAGACCCGGAGGAAGGCGATCGCGACGCCGACGCTGATGACCGCCGCGAAGACCTCGGTGAGGTTGTAGAGCGGGGTGGCCGAGACGATCCACTTCGTGATGCCGAAGGTGATGCCCACGACGAGACCGAACGGCCAGCACTGCGCGAGGCCCTTCTTGCCGTCCATGACGGCGAGGAGGAGGAACGGCACGACGAGGCACATGATCGCCGTCAGGCGTCCGGTGATGGGAGAGATCGCCAAGACATCCTCGAAGCCACCGCTGCGGGCCGCCATCAGCACCGGCAGGCCGACCGCGCCGAACGCGACCGGCACGGTGTTGGCGAGCAGGGCGATGAGCGCCGAGCGCAGGGGGGAGAACCCGATCGCCACGAGCATGGCGGCGGTGATCGCGACGGGCGCGCCGAAGCCGGCGAGCGCCTCCAGCAGGCCGCCGAAGCAGAACGCGATCAGCAGCGCGAGCACGCGGGGATCGTCGCTGATCAGGAAGAACGTGCGGCGGAGGTCGTCGAAGCGCCCGGACGCCACGGTGACCTCATACATCCAGATCGCGGTCAGCAGGATCCAGACGATGGGGAAGATGCCGTAGATGAACCCTTGGACGCTGGTCGACAGCGCCATGGCCGCCGGCATGCGGTACGCGGTGATGGCGACGATGAACGCGAGGACCCACGAGAAGGGCCCAGCCAGGTGGGCCTTCCAGCGGAGACCGCCGAGCGTGACGAGCATCGCGATGATGGGGATGGCAGCCACGAGTGCCGAGAGCCATTGGGCCCCGAGCGGATCGGTGGCGGGCCGGAAGACTTCCAGAAGCATGATGAACTCCGTCGTTCCGAGACCTAGTGGTCTGACCAAGAAATGCTATGGTCGGACCATAGGGAGAAGACTACCGCATGTCAACTTCGCCCGCGGGAGAATGTGCAGGTTCACCCCGGGTTCTGAGCGGGTCCGCATTTGCCCGGGGGCGACGTCGCGCAGGGACGCCTCGGGCGTCCGGCTTGCCCCGGGCGAGGGGCGCGCCGGCGCCAGCGCGCCGGACGATCGTCGCGACGAAGGTCGCGATCGTGCCGACCGCGGTCGAGAACGGCGCTGCCGAAGGTCGAGGACACCCCCGGGCGCATTTCGCGTAGTGAGCGACACCGTGTCGACCGGAAGGAACCCGTTCATGCCCGCCCATCTGCCTCGCTGGAACATCGGCGTCGGACGCGTCCTGCTGCTGGTCCTGGTCGGGCTGGTGGGCTTCTTCCTGCCGCAGTTCCTGCCGCTGGAGGGGCTGTGGTCCGCGCCGCTGCGGTTCCTGATCTCGCTGGCGGTGCTGGCCGTCGCCTTTCGCCTGGTCTCGCGAGGCAGCGGCGACGACCTCGGGCTCGGGCCCGCCCCGCTCGGGCGGTGCGTCGGGTGGGCCTTGGCCGCGGGGCTCGGGGCCCAGGCGGTCACGGTGGCGGTGAACGCGGCCGTGGGCGGCACGCCGTTCCCGGGCGTCGAGGCGAACGCCGAGCTGCTCCAGCAGTCGGCGCTGCTGCAGACGGTGGCGGACGAGGCGGGCGAGCCCGTGCCCGTCGAGCCGTACGCGCCGGCGCCGGTGGCCGCGGTCGTGCCGATCATCCTGTCGATCGTCGTGCTGGCCCCGGTGGTCGAGGAGGTCGTGTTCCGCGGGCTCGTCTTCCGCGGGGTCCGGGATCTCGTGGGGATGCGGCTGCCGGCCGCGGCGTCCTTCTGGATCGCGGCGCTGGCGCAGGCCGCGCTGTTCGCGGGCATCCATCCGAGCGACCCGATGTCGCTGCTCGTCACGGGCGGGTTGGCGATCCTGTGGGCGGCCGCCTTCGCCCGCACCGGCTCGCTCACCGTGGCCATGGTCGCGCACTCCCTCTTCAACGCGACCACGATGCTGATCGTGGCGGTCGGGCCGAACCGTCCGGTGGGCTTCCCGCCCGCGATCGTCGCCCTGATCGTCGTGGCGCCCCTGATCACGTGGGCCGTCGCCGCCGTGCTGCGACGGACGCTGGGGACGGGGCTGCGGATCGCCGCACCGCTGCCGGTGCGCGCCTGAGGCGTCCGGGCGGAGCGCCCGCGGGGTCCGTGCCCGTGGGGTCAGCGACCGAGCAGGCCCAGCCAGGCGAATGCGTCGGCGAGGCCGTCGGCCTCGACGTCGCCGGTCACGTGATCGGCGACGGCCTTGAGGTCGTCGCTCGCGTTCCCCATCGCGACGCCGACGGCGCACGCCTCGAACAGGGGCAGGTCGACCGTGGCGTCGCCGAGGGCGATGGTGTCGGCGGGGTCGGCGTCCAGGTGGTCGAGCAGCGCCGTCACCGCCGCCTTCTTCGTGATGCCGGTAGGGCCCATGTCGCCGAAGAGGGCGAGCGCGCCGCGTCCGCCCCAGGTGCCGTGCTGGAGCGTGGGGAACGCTTCGACGGCGGCCCGGTGGTCGCCGGGGTCGTTCAGGATGTAGCTGAGCTTGTTGACGTCGTCCCGGTGCAGGTCGCCCCCCAGCGTGAGCCCGTGGAACACCTCGACGACCGGCCGCGCGGGGGCGCCCTTGGCGGCCTGGTAGCGCGCGACGACGGGGGCGGCGGCGTCCACGAACCGCTCGCTGGCGAAGAGCCCGGCGTTCGTCTCGAGGTAGAACTCGCAGCCGCGGTCGTGCAACCACGCGACGACCGCGCGGCACTCGTCGCCGGTGAGCGTGCGGTGCAGGACGACCGCCCCGTCGTATTCCACGTAGCCGCCGTTGCCGCCGACGAAGCCGTCGGCGCCCAGGGCCCAGAGGAAGTCCGGGACCTCGGCCCGGCTGCGTCCGGTGCACAGGACGACCCGGTGGCCGGCCGCGCGGGCGCGCGCGACGGCGTCCGCGGCCGAGGCGGGCAGGCGGTTGTGGTAGTCGACGAGCGTGCCGTCGACGTCGAGGAACACGATCTTGCTCATGGCTCTCCTCCCCGGACGCCCGCGGACGCTCCCCGGAGCATAACCCGGCGTCGGCCGCCGGAGGCCGGCCCCCTCGACGTCTCCTCCCGCGGGAGGAAGCCCGCGCCCTCGGACGCCCGTAGGGTCAGGGGCATGCGCCGCCCACCCGTGTCCGACATCGTGCTGGCGGTGGGCGGGCTGGTCGCGACGGTGGTGGAGGCGTCCCTGGCCGAGCACTACGGGTGGTCGTGGTACGTGGTCGTCGTGGTGCTGGTGCACGCCGGGCTGTCGGCGGCGCTGCTGGTGCGGCACATCTGGCGCCGGACCAGCTTCGTCGCGACCTACCTGCTGCTCGCGGCGCTGGCCGCCGTGATCGCGGTCGTGCCGTACAACCTGGGCGTCTCGCCGATGATCCTGTGCGCGCCGCTCAGCCTCTACGTCGTCGCGCGGCACGAGCCCTACCGCTGGGGCGCCGCCGCCCTGCTGCTCGGCGTCGCGGGCACGTTCGTCAGCCCCCTGCACCGGCTGCCGGGCGGGCTGCCGACGTTCTGGGTGCCGGCGATGGTGCTCGTGCTGCTGGGCGTCTATCTCTGGGCCACCGGACGCCGCCGCACCGAGGTCGCCTACCAGCGCCAATTGGACGCCGCCCTCGCCGAGCGGGAGCGGGAGGCGTCCTTCCGGGTCGCGCAGGCCCAGGCCGACGAGCGCGCCCGCATCGCCCGGGAGCTGCACGACATCGTCGCCCACAGCCTGGCCGTCGTGCAGGTGCAGGCGAGCACCGGGCTGGCGCTCGGCACGGCGGACGCGCAGCGCGACGCGCTGGGGAACGTCCGGGACGCGAGCCGCGCGGCGCTCGCGGAGGTCCGCTCGCTGGTCCGCGGGCTGCGGGACGCGCCGACCACGCGGGCATCCGACGCGACGCGGCCCGGAGGCCCGGCCGCCGGTGCCGCGAGCGCCGACGCCACGAGCGCCGAGGCCGACCCCACCGCGGTCTCGGGCGACCTCTCCCGCCTCCGGCGCCTCGCCCGCACCGCCCGCGACGCGGGCGTCGACCTGGACGCCCACCTCCCCGACGACGCCACCCTCGCGGCCTGGCAGGACGCCTGGCCGGCGAGCGTCCGGCTGACGGTCCTCCGCGTCGTGCAGGAGGGGCTCACCAACGTGCTCAAGCACGGCGGAGACCGGCCGCGGGCGCGGCTGGGCGTCGCGGCGTCCGGGGAACGCGTGCGCGTGGAGATCGCGAACGACCGGCGGGCGTCCGGGGGCGAGCCCGGCTACGGGCTCGTCGGGCTGCGCGAGCGCGTGACGCTCGCGGGGGGCGTCCTGGAGGCGGGCCCGGACGCCGACGGCTTCCGGCTGACCGCGACGATCCCGGTGCCGCAGGCGTCCGGCTCGCCCGCCCGACCCCGGCCCGAGGAGGCCCGATGATCCGCGTCGCCGTCGTCGACGACCAGCCCCTGCTCGTGTCGGCGTTCGCCGCGCTCGTCGACGCCCAGCCCGACATGGAGGTCGTCGGCACCGGGGCCGACGGGCGCGAGGCGGTTGCGCTGTGCGCGGGCACCGACGTCGACGTGCTGCTGCTCGACATCCGGATGCCCGTCCTCGACGGCGTCGAGGCCACGCGCCTCATCGTGGACGCCGGGCCCCTGCCGCGCGTGGTCATCCTCACGACGTTCAACGTCGACGAGCTGGTGCTGGGCGCGCTCGCCGCGGGCGCGCGCGGGTTCCTGCTGAAGGACGCCGAGCCCACCGACGTGCTGGACGCCGTCCGCGCGGTGCACGAAGGCCGCGCCGTCGTCGACCCGCAGGCGACACCGGCCCTGCTCGACGCCCTGCGCTCGGGGCGGGCGTCCGGTCGGCAAGGCGACCCGCACGGCGAAACCGAGCGCCCGCCTGAGCCCTCGCCGCTCGCCGGCGTGCTCACCCCGCGCGAGATCGAGGTGCTCACGCTCGTCGGCCGGGGCCGCACGAACGCCGAGATCTGCGCGGAGCTGTTCATCGCCGAGACCACGGTGAAGACCCACGTCAGCAGCCTGTTGCTCAAGCTGGACGCCCGCGATCGCGTCGCGCTGGTCGTGCTCGCCCACAGCGTCGGGCTCGTCGGCGCGGACCGCGACGTCCCGCTGCCCTGAGGGGCGGGCGTCCCGGTACCGGATCCGGCCGGCCCTCCTCCCGCCGGAGGAGACGGCCGGCGGCCGCCCCACGGGCCCGGCGCCAAGACCGTCCCACCGCAGGAGGTGCGCGACGGCGTCCGCGGGAAGAGTGGAGGGCATGAGCGAAGAAGACCATCCCACCCTCGGCTGCCGTGGGCTCGTGAAGAGCGTCGGCGGCCAGCGCGTCCTGGACGGCGTCGACCTGCGCGTCCGTCCGGGGCGCGTGTACTCGCTGCTCGGACGCAACGGCGCCGGCAAGTCCACGACCATCAAAATCATGCTCGGCCTCCTGGACGCCGACGCCGGCGAGACGTACCTGCTGGGGCGCCCGTTCGCGCGGGCGGCGCTGGCGCAGGTGGGGGCGTCCATCGACGGCCCGGCGCTGTACGGGCATCTGTCCGCGCGGGAGAACCTGCTGGTTCACGCGCGCCTCACCGGCGTGGACGCCGCCCGCGTCGACGAGGTGCTGGCGATCGTCGGGCTGCCCTCCGCCGGACGCAAGCGTGCCCGCGCGTTCTCCACCGGCATGAAGGCCCGGCTCGCCCTCGCGATCGCGCTGCTGACCGACCCCGAGGTGCTCGTGCTCGACGAGCCGCAGAACGGGCTCGACCCCGAGGGCATCATCGAGCTGCGCCGCCTCATCCGCGCGCTCGCGGCCGCCGGGCGCACCGTCCTCATCAGCTCTCACCAGCTCGGCGAGGTGACGCACCTGGCCGACGACATCGGCGTCCTGGCGTCCGGACGCCTGGTCTACGAGGGTCCGCTCGCCGACTTCGCCCACGGCGACCTCGAACAGGCGTACCTC